>JAUWXH010000326.1 GCA_030616465.1 Planctomycetota bacterium
TCCGTCGAGACCGCCCACCCGGCAAAGTTCCCCGAGGAGATTCGGGCCCTCATCGGCATCGATCCCGAGACCCCGCCCAGCCTGGTCGGCCTTGACGAGCGCCCGGAATCGTACGAAACCCTCCCGGCCGAGTACGAACCCTTCCGCGACCTGCTGCTGGAGCGGTTCAAGCGGCCTTAACGTGTTTTATTTGTAGTCATCCTGAGCGAAGTGAAGGATCTATGCGCGGATCCGGGAAATCTCCCTCGCATGCGACCAGATTCTTCGGTCGCTGCGCTCCCTCAGAATGACATGGCCGCCCCGCGTCTTCACGGTAAGGTCAGCTCGAGCTCAATCTCGTCCCGCAGCGGGATTCCGTCGAGACCGACCAGCGGGATTTCCGGCTTTAGCCGCCGGCGGGCCTCCTCCAACGCGCCGCGGTGTACCGCCACCAGAACAAACCCACGCTTCTGATAGAAGCGCAGGGCGGAGGCGTTGTCGTTGGTGGTGATCAGCCACAGCCGCCGGCAACCGGCTTGTCGGGCAACGTCCTTCACGACGTCGGTCAACGCTGAACCGACGCCCTGCCCCTCCGCCAGGCTATTCAACGTGACGATTTCACAATCGCCGCCGTCGATCCGGTACGTCGCCAATCCGATCGGCCGGCCGTCGCGAACCGCGGCAAACCCCGGCAGCCGATCGCCGTCGTACACGCGCCCACGGCTGACAATCCGCGGCGACGCCCAGTGCTCTGTGAGCAAGCGGGCTACCCACGCCCGGTCGGCATCGTTCAGCGCTCGAATCTCGAAACCCGGCAAGCTTTAACTCTCTACGCGAAGAGCTCGGCTGTCACAGCCATGTCACACATGCGCTCGCCACGTACGCCCCACTGGTTCTCGGCACTGCCTCCGCAGCCTACCGCGGCGGCAGCGGTTGGAGAAAGTGTTGCAGCTTGTTTCAGTATTTTCAGCGTGGCTGCGTGGGGCCGGGTCGGACCGGTGGGAGGGGCTTTACTTCGCCCCGGCGCACGAAGAAAACCTCGACCCGCCGGTTACGGGCCTTATCGTCGCTCACCGGGCGGAACGGCCCGTAACCCATCACCCCCATGCGCGACTCGGGCAACCCCGCCGAGCTCAGCACGTTCTTCACCGCGATCGCGCGATGCACGGACAGGTGCCAGTTGGAGGGATGGGCTTGCAGCGTCTGCGGATTGACGATCGCCGTGTTGTCGGTGTGACCGATGACAATGATCTCGAACTCGTCCGGCTTGGTCATGGCGGTGATCCCGGCCAACTCGCCCAATACCGACTGCGCCTCGGCCCGCACCTGGTCGCCGCCGGACTCGAAGAGGCGATCGTTGGCGAAGCTCACTGCCGCCCGACCGCGGTCGTACCACACGCGGCCGGCGTGCTGCCGCGCGAAGGCCAGCAACGCCTCGTCCACGTTCGCAGGTAGTGGCGATGCGGGCACCTCCGGCCGCTTCAACGCCTGGCGATTCCGCTCTTCAATGAGCTGCTTGTAATCGGCCTTCAGCTTCTCCAGGGAATCAACGCGCCTCCGCAGGGTCACCGACTCCGCCTGGGCGAGGCCGAGCTCGCGCGACCGGGTGGCGAGCTGCTCAGTGAGGGCGGCGGACTTGGCCCGCTCGTCGTCCAGCTTGCCCCGGAGGGCATCCCGCTCGACCTCGACCTGATGAAGCCGGTATTCCAGGTCACGCTGCTGCTGGGATACACACCCGGCCAGCAGCGCCATCAGCACGGCAGTCGCGACTGCGGGCTTCGTACACATAGAGTCTCTCCCCTTTGCAGGTCGGCCCGCGAGGCGCGAAGAGACATGCCACAGAGGGCCCCGGGGTTACGCGTGGCGTGGCACCGCCGCCCGCCCGATCACCCACCCGACAAGCAGCGACAAGATCGGCACCAGCACCGCCCCGCCCAGGAAGAACCAGAAGTTGTTGCTTAGGTCCTGGGCGTAGCCTGGCAAGTAGCCCTGCATTACCCCGGCGACCACGCTGCCGGCCAGCGTCAGAAGGATCAACGCGCCAACCAGCAACCCGGCAAACATGCCCTCGGCCGGGTCGGCCGCAACCGCATACGTCGCCGCCACCACCTCGCCGGTCTCAACCGCTTCGAGCACCGGCTCGGGCTCTTCTTCCGGTTCCTCCTCGGGCTCGACCGCCGGCGCCACGGCGGCAGGCGCTTCGATGCTCTCCTCTTCGCCGGGGTAAATCTCATCCAGCAACTCGGCCCCGAGCGAGGTGTCGTCGGCCTCTCGCGTGAGATCCAACAACCCCGACCCGCTCCCGGTTCCTTCCAGCGATACCTGATCGCCGGCCGCGGGGGCGGTGATCTGCGTATCCGCCATCGGGTCGGCATCGATCTCCAGCTCGTCCTCGTCGAAGACGCCGATGCCGCTCGCGGTAATCACCGTGCCCTCTTTGTCCTCTTTCTGCTCTTCGTCTGCCACCGGCTCCAGACCGATGATGCTGGTCCCTTCGCCGGAGTCTCCCAGCGACGGCAACTCTTCCTCGGCCGGTTCGAGCGCGATTTCGTCGGTGTCGCCCTTCGCGCCCTCGCCGCCGGTGAGCTTCTCGATGTCTTCGGCCTTGAAGAATATCTTTCCGGCGTCACGGAACTCGCGCAGGCTGCCGTCGCGCACCATCGCACGGATCTCGTCGGCACTTTTGCCGAGGAGTCCGCAAACCTCATCCATCGAATAGAACGCCTTAGCCATGCCGGGCTCCTATCGCCGTGATGAATTCATCGTTTGTCCTCCGAGTCGGCGTTTGACTCGGGGGCCCGTTGTTGGCCGCTTGCCGTTCCCGCCGGCGGGTTGCGGTTCATGCCCGCCTCCGGCGTCCGCTGCTGGGCGACCAGTTGCTGGACCATGCGGAAATCGGGCGCGGCGCAGTTAAAGTCCTGCAGATACCGGTCGTAAACCCAGCTACGCGCTGCAATTAGGCGCAGCTTGCGCGTCCCGTCGACCAAGTCGATCTCATAACACCAAATCGTGCCCTGGTCAACGTCCAACATGAACAACCCGTACTGGTTGTGGTCCAGTTGCCCGGTGAACGCATACACGCCGCGGGCACCCGCCAACGGCTGGTTCTGCGCCCACGCTGCCGGGAGAATCTGACCCGCCGGCCGACTCCACAATCCCCCGGCGATCGCCGCCAGCAGGACGGCGATCACCCAGTAGACGGTCTGGCTTCTGGCCGGCGCCACTGAATCTCTGACCCGGTGCATCGCTTTGCTCGCTCCCGCACGATAACCATCGTCCATTACTGATTTTAACCCGGCCCGGCCGCCCAGGCAAGGGGCCTATCGCCCGCCGGGACCACCCGCCCCCGCCGCCGCCCTCCCAGCCCCGATTTTGCCCCTGGCGGAAAAGCGAAACGGCGTCTATAATGTCCCCATCTATAGGTTGCCTACGGGCCAATGGCTGCGTGCAACGCCCCGAGTGGCGCTGCGTGGACCGGCTCGATCGGCGGGTCGGCTGCGATTCTGGAATAGTCAGCGAGTGCCAACGTGAAGAGACTTCAGTTTTGCTCGCGAGGGTTCATACGCGGTAGGACCACGATCCAATATCATCATCCAAACCATCCCGATTATAGGGTCCCGTTCGAGTAGAACCCGCTCCCATCCGAATCCAGCCAGCTTGTCGTCCGTCCTGCGGTTCACGTCGGTCGGCGTGACCTGAGCTGGCCCGCCTCTTG
>JAUWXH010000384.1 GCA_030616465.1 Planctomycetota bacterium
CCGGCTCGGCGTGTACCATCGCAACGTTCCACTCGTCCAGCCGCGCAGACTACAAGCAGCACGCCGGCATTCTCACGCCTACGACGCCCGGCGTCCACCGCATGTGAGACCGGCGTCCCGCCGGTGGAACCACAGGGGAGACGCCCGTGCCACAAGTCCTGCTAGACGCTCTAACAGCCGGGCCGCCCCATCCGGACGGCCCATCAAGGTCACACGCCATTGTCGAGCACGAGCGACGTGGCTCCGGGTTACGGGCAGCCTTCGCCCCAGTGTGCCAACAGGATACCAAGATCGGACTGGTCAGTGTCGCCGTCGCCGTCGATGTCACCGCCGTCATCGACCCCAAACGCGGTCAGCAGGATGCCCAGATCTTGCTGGTCCACACAGCCGTCGCCGTTCAAGTCGCCGGGGATATCCGGCATCGCGGCACTCATCGAGTTGTAGACGTTGATCCGGCCGTAGCCGTAGATGTCATCGACACCGGGCGAACCGAGGTCGTCGCACCCGGCCTTGAGGATCAGCTCGACCTCGTCGGGCGTCAGCGCGGGATTCGCCGACCAGGCTAACGCCGCCAGCCCGGCAGCAAGCGGGCAGGCGAAGCTGGTGCCGGTGCCCTCGCCGTAGCCGCTGTTACCGCTGTTGGTTGTCGTGTATACGTCAACCGCCGGAGCGACGAAATCGACAGAGGGGCCGTACGCCGAGAACGAGGCGAAGTCGTCGTTCTGGTCGGTGCCGCCCACGACGATGATGTCGTCCGCATCGCGATCACCCCAGTCGAGGTAGCGCCCGTCGTTGCCGGCCGCCCAGAACAGCAGCCCGCCGATGGACTTGATGTAGGTGGCGGTTGTCCAATTCGACTCATTGTACACGCTGGTGTAGCTCACGTTGGCTACCTTGTCACCGTTCTCGACGGCGGTTCGTGCCGCGTGCTGGAGGATCTCCAGGGTCGATCCTCCGCCGCCGCTGTTGCTGACCCGCAGCATGCGGTGGCTCAGGTCCCAGCCCACGCCCGCGACGCCCTTGCCGTTGTTGCCGTTGGCCGCGGCACAGCCGGTCGTTTTCGTGCCGTGCCCGTGGAGGTCGTTGATCTGCCCGCCCTCGGATTCCCACAGTTCATCGACGGCGTTGTAGCCTTCGAGCCGGTGCAGTTGGAAGTCCTCGTGCGTCGTGCGAATACCTGTGTCGCAGATGCCCACGCTGGTTGTCGGCTCACCGGTATGCAGGTCCCACCCGTCGCAAGATTGCAGCCGGTCGGCCGCGTGATGCCATTGGTCCCCGAAGTGAGGGTCGTCCGGGCAATCCACCGGGTAGACGATCCAGTTCGGCTCGACGTACTGAAAGCTGCCGGTGGCCATAAGTTCGCCAGCGACTTGGTTCTCGGTCTGCCCGAGCGGCACCTCAAAGATGTACTCGCCCGTCTGCCAGACGTGCCTATGGACGACGTAACCCGCCATCACCTGGCGGGCTGCGGTGATCCTGGCCGCCGCTTCAGCCGAGCTCAGGCCCTGCTCCAGCCACACCGCTTCCTGGACCGGCCGTGCAATCATCTGCCCGGAAAACTCCTGCACACCAGGGATGGCAACGTAGTTGATCGATTTATCGGCAAATGATCCCGGCGTGCAAAACGAGAGAACCAACGCCAATACGCATGCGTACCGTCGAGACATCGAGCATTACTCCTTTCTGGTCGAGGAAAACGCGTTGTTGATGCCGACCGTGGCCCGCCGCATCTTCAACAACATCAATTATACCCAAGCAGGCTCACCAATGCCAGTCTTCTTCAGCATCTCGTTGCGGAGCGTCGCGCAGGCCGATCACGCAGCCACTCACTCGATTTGCCAATCTGGGATGCGTCCGGGCGTCCAGGGAGCCCCGGCCGCCTCCAGCTTCTTCTCCAGCCGGGCAAGATCCTCCTCCAGTAGCACGCGCAGCGCGCTTAGCGCTTCAGTGAATTCAAGTCCCGCGTGACGGTATGCCTCGCGCTGCGTCTGCGTCGGCGCCGAGGTCGTATTCCACTGGCTAGACACCACCTGCTGGACCCGCTCGCTGATCGAGGGCGGCGCGGGCTCCCGCCGCTTGCTCAGAGTGGGATCGCCGCGCAGCGTCACCAGCAACTGATTGAGGCGCTGTTGGAGAGTCTGGAGCTCGGTGAGCAGCACGGGATCGGCAGCCGGCGTGTCCAGGAACGCCTTCCGCAGGTGCGCTATCCGCGTCTGGGCTTCTCCAGCGGCCCTCACCGCGCCCAGTACCGCGCGCTGCAAGCGGGCGACTTTCTTCTGGAAGGCGATTACCTCGGCCCGGTCCTTGGCGGCAAAGGTAGCCAGTTCGAGTGGAACGACCTCGAACGACTGCGGCCCGGCCAGCGGTGTGATCACGCCATCGACCTCCCGCGTCAGCGTGACGGTGTAGGTCCCCGGCAAGGCGAGCGGGCCGGTCGGCGGCCGCCACCACGGCGGACGGTCGGCCGCCGGCTCGAGGTCGGTCGGCGTAGACGACGGATAACGCAGGTCCCAGGCAACCCGGTGAACCCCCTTCTCGCGCGGGCCCGTGATCCGCCGCACGATCTCGCCTGAACCATCCCGCACGACCAGCACCACGGACGGTTCCTTCTCTTCATCCTCAGCACGCAACTCGTCAATCGTCGCGTGCGGCACCGCAACGCCTTCCTTCTCCGCCTTCTTCTCAGCCTCTTTGCGCCGTTCCTTTCGTGTGGTGATCTTGTCTTTGAGGTAGTAAGTGAACACTGCCCCGAACGGCGGGTTGGGCGCGGCAAAGAACGACGCGCCCTGTGATCCTTTGCCGGACGACCCGCCCAGCCGGTTTGTCTCAATGTAGCGCAGCGCGTCCTTGACCGGAAACAGCGCCGGCCCACGCTCGAGGACTTCCTTCCTTACGGCCCGCAGTGGCGTGTAGTCGTCGAGGATGTAGACCCCGCGGCCGAACGTACCCAGCACCAAGTCATTCTCGCGCCGCTGGATGGCGATATCGCGCACAGAGATCGTCGGCATACCGCCCTTTAGCTTCACCCAGCGCGTTCCTCTATCCACTGTGAAGTACGCGCCGAACTCGGTGCCGACGAAAAGCAACTGGGGGTTCATGTGGTCTTCCGCCACGGCGTAGACAACATCCCGGTCGGGCAGGGCGCTGGCAATAGCCGTCCAGGTGCGCCCGCGATCACAACTCACCAAAAC
>JAUWXH010000476.1 GCA_030616465.1 Planctomycetota bacterium
CACCCCTCGCCCCTCGCTCCTCACCCCTGCCCGCCGCCAGGGCGTTGAAGCCGGTCAGTTTCGCGTCGATGTAGCAACCGCAGGGGTGAGGCGCCACGTAGAGCAGGCCGTTGCACGGCAGGTTGCCCAGCAGGCAGCCGCTGCGGACCCAGTGGTTCTGGTAGTTCTCCCCGGAAGCCAGGTCTACGAACTCCACGCCGCGTCGCGAGGCCATCAGGAACCGCTCGGTGATCTTGTTGCGATAGCAGCGGTGATGGTGACCGACGTTGAATATCTCTTTCGCCGGAAGCTCCTTGCGGACCTCACCGGTTCTCAGGTCGAGCGCCTGGATGCGGTAGTTTACCTCGCTGGGGTTCTTGGCCCTGAAGCCGCTGCCCCACGAGGAGCCGAACTCGGCCTTGGCGTCTACGTGGGTCCACACCATGTTGCCCACAACGAACACGTCCGGGGGCGTGCAGTGGCCCCACCCGCCGTAGGCGTGTCTCCACATTTGCCGGCCGTCCTCAGCGTCGAAGGCATAGAGCGTGCCCGGCATGGTGTGGTAGGTGTGGTGCGTGTTCGGCTCGGGCTGGGCCAAAAGAACCACTCCGTCGTGATACACCATCACCGTCAGCAGGTACTCGAACATTCCTGCGAAGCCGATCCGTCGCACGGCGCCGGCCGGCAGCGCGGGGCGATCGATCCGCCAGAGCCTCTTGCCCGAGTCCGCGGCGAGGCTCTCGATCGCTTCCGTAGTGAGCACGAAGACCTGGCCGTCGCCGGCGGCCAGCTCGAGCCTGCCGAACGGGTCCTGGCCCTTGCTGGCACGGATTCCCGAAAACGGGCCTTTCTTCCAGAGCACGCGGCCGCTGCCGGCATCGACCGCGCAGACCTGTTTGCCGGGCGGGGCGTCGGGGGTCTTTTCAGTTGGATTGATCGACACGATCAGCCGCCCCCCGGTGCAGAGGATCTCGTCGGCATTGGCCGTCTCGGCGCAAACGTGTTTCACCTTACCGGTCGCCGCGTCGATGGCCGTTACCGGCGCGGTGGCCCCGAGGGTCACGTAGACGGTGTCATCGACGGCGACGAGTCGCTTGCCCACGTGCGGCGGCATGGTGAACCGCCCGGTGGTGACCCCGTGACCCGTGCCGTGGGTGCCACTGAGCTCCTTCGAGCCCCACTGCGGCACGGGAACCTTCCACAGCAGCACGCCGCTGAAGGCGTCGCGCGCGGTGAGAAACCATTTATCCGGCACCGTGCCGTCAACGCAGGTCAGCGTCTCGTCGCAGATATAGAACAGCCGTCCGCCGGCCGAGACCATGGCGCTGACGCTGGGCGTCCAGCCGTGACTTCGAGCCCACAGCGGTCCGGCCGTCCATTGGAGATGCCGCGGCGGGCCCACCACCGAGTCGTTCGCCACGGCGTTGTTCCCGGCGTCGTGCAGGTGGTGCGTCCACTGGTCGATCTGCGCCGGCCACGGCTTGACCGTCTGCGTCCATCCGCCGTCCGCTTTGATGCACGCGGTGCCGCCGGGGGCCAGCACGCGCATCACCTCGTAGTTGGAAACTTCGCCGAGATTCTCCGCCACCAGGAGATTGACGAGGTTCTCCGCGTAGGGCAGCGACTTGCCGTCGAAAGTATCGACGGACACCGGCCCGTAGATCCCCAGCGAACGGATGTATTCGCGCGCCTTGTTGACGTTTTCGGGATCGACGTCCAGCCCCTGCACCAGGTAGCTTTCGCCGCTGCGCAGCGCCGCGGTCAAGATTCCATTGCCGCACCCCAGGTGGACGACGAGACCGCCCCGGCAGCCGGCAGCTTCCACCAATTGCGCGGCAAGCGTCCGGCGTTGCGAAGCGTCTTGTGCCGTCGCTTCGCCGGTGCCGGCGCCCCACGCGAGGCACGAAAGCAGCACGGCTGCCGGCATCAACAAAAGACCGAATTGAACTCTTATACATGTCATGACTGGGTCTCCGATTGTTCCAGTGTATGGCGGGTCCGTAGTTTCGATCGCCCGGCAAGTATCTCAGCTTCCGAATGAAATGTCCGCGTGCAGCCTCTTCGAGGATAGCATAACCACAACTCTGCGTCACCGGCCTTGTGGTATTAGTCTCATCTGCCGGACTCAGCCTGCGATGTCGTTTGTTTGTTGACAACGGCGGCGGCGGTGTCTAATCTCGACGTATTGGTTTGCCGCGTGCCTGACCGCCCTAATGGGGGGCGTTCGATTCCATCACCGGGCTTCCTGTAAAGCCGTCATGGCAACTGAAACAAAACCTTCGTAACCCCCGAAAGGAGAGACCGGCCATGCAGAGAAAATGCATTCTTACCGCGTGCTCAACCGTGGCCCTGGCGGGCGTCGCCTGGCTGCTGATGACCAGCCTTTGCGCCACGGCAGCGGAGCCCCAACAGCGGCCCAACGTGCTCTGGATCACCAGCGAAGACAATGGGCCTTTCCTGGGCTGCTACGGCGACAAGTTCGCCAACACGCCCAACCTCGACG
>JAUWXH010000561.1 GCA_030616465.1 Planctomycetota bacterium
CCCCACCACGTTGACCTCCGGGGCGAGTGCCCGCGACAGGACCCGTGTGAGCGTCTCGAGCGCCCCCTTCGATACCACATAGGCCAGGTGATCCGGCCAGGGCCGACCGACGGCGGCGTCGCAGAGGTTAATCACGCGTCCACCCGCCTTCCGCAGGGCTTCGCGCGCCGCGCAGGTCAGCAACATGGGGGCGGTCAGGTTGACCCGCAGCGTGCGTTCCCATTGTTGGCAGTCAAACTCGTCGAGCGTCATTCGCTCGAAGACCGACGCGTTGTTGACCAGCACATCCAGGCGACCGAAGCGGGCCAAGACATCTTGGGGCAGTCGTCGGGCTGTCGCGGGCTCCGCCAAGTCGGCGCGGAACACCTCCGCCTGAGCGCCGGCGGCACTGCACTGCTCGGCGGTTGCCCGGGCCTGGGTCTGGGAGTGCAGGTAGTGCACAGCCAGGCGGCACCCGGCTTGTGCCAGGCGCAGCGCGATCGCCCGGCCCACACGGCGCCCCGCCCCCGTTACCAGCGCGACTCGGCCATCAAGCTCCATCGGGCGGCTCCCATCGCCGGTCGTACCTCACCCACTGCAAGCACAAGCCGTGGGCCGGGGCCGTCGGTCCGGCCAGCCCGCGATCACCGGTCGCCAGGATTTGTCTAACCCGTTCAGGCGGCCAATGCCCCCGGCCGATTTCGACCAGCGTGCCCACCATGGCCCGAACCTGATTGTACAGGAACCCGCCGCCCTGCACGTCGATCAACAGCTCCGCGTAGCGCCGCCGAATCCCGATCCGGTGAACGGCCCGCACGGTGGAGCGCCGTGGGCTGCCTTGTCCGGCAAGCCCGGCGAAATCGTGCGTGCCGACCATGGCGGCAGCGGCGACACGCATACGCTCTGCGTCAAGCTCGTGCCAGACGTGCCACGCATAGCGCGTTGCCAACGCCTCCGCCGGTCGGGTGGCCGTGTTGTGAATCCGGTAACGGTAGAGCTTGCTGCGAGCGTGGCGGGTTGCGTGGAAATCCGGGGACTGCACGCCGGCGTGAACCAGGGCCACGTCCTGGGGCAGACGACTCTCGATCGCCCGCCGCAGGTTCACCACCGGGATCGAACACGAGGTGATCAGGTGGGCGACCTGGCCATGAGCGTGGACGCCGGCATCAGTCCGGCTGGCCCCGACCACGTCGACGGGATGGCGCACGACGCGCCGCGCCGCCTGCTCGACAGTCTCCTGGACGGTCCGCAAGTTCGGCTGGCGTTGCCAGCCGTGGAAGTCAGTACCGTCGTAGGCAATGACCAGTTTGACGTTCCGTTGCATCGGCCCCGGATGGTAACCGAGGCGTGCTCTGGAGAACATGCACGCAGTCGGGTCGAGTGACCGGTGCGCTCGGCGTGCCCGACGCGCGGGTCAGTCGCGATCTTCGTCGGCGGAGTCGTCCGGCGGCCGGGCGGACGACTCACCGGGCAGGGCCGGCGGGATCGTCTCTTCGCTGGTGTAGTCGTAGAAGTCGCGGTACTGCTGTCTGAAGTAGCCGCCGGGACGAGGCGCAGCCCCGTTGAGGACGGCACCGACGACGCGGGCGTT
>JAUWXH010000055.1 GCA_030616465.1 Planctomycetota bacterium
GTGGCGACCGCCAGGACGTAACCGGCTCGCGACAGCGTGGCGAGCAGGTCGCGGGCACCGGCCGTGAGCGGGACTTCGCCGGTGATCAGCTCGCGGTAGATGCGTTCCTTGTCCTGGTCATAGCGGCGGATGTCTTCGTCCGAGACCTGCGGACCCCAGAAAGTGCGGATGATATCGCGGCTGGTCCTGCCGAAGTGGGCTTTGAAATCCTCGTCGGAGATTTCGATGCCGTGCTGACGGGCGAGCACGCGCCAACTCTCCGCGTGAGGAGGGCCGGAGTCGACCAGCACGCCGTCCATGTCGAAGATGACGCCGGGGGGCATTCTCGCGTTCCCGTTTAGCTGTGTGTTCCGCACGGCGGACCGTACATGCTCTGGGGAAGAGCTGGTCTGGTCAAATGGGGCAATGGTTAAATGGTTAAATGGGTAAATGGTTAGATGGGTGAATGATCGGATCGGGCGGGGTCCGGGAGGGCGGGCGCGTTGTGGAGGGGCGGCGGCGTGCCTAAACTGCCGCGATGGAGGCAATCGAGACGGCGCAATCCAAAGTGCCCCGCGGCCTGGTCGTTGTGGACGTCCGCGATCTGCGGAAGGTCTACGACAGCTTCGGGCACCGGGTCAAAGCGCTGGACGGCGTGACGTTGTCGGTTAAGGCGGGGCGGTTCAGCGCGATCATGGGGGCCAGCGGGTCGGGCAAGAGCACGCTGCTGCACCTGATCGGGGGGCTGACGCGTCCAACGGAGGGACAGGTGTGGGTGGAGGGGAACAATCTGGGGGCGATGTCGGATCGGGCGCGGACGATTTTCCGCCGGCGACGGATCGGCATCATCTTTCAGGAATACAACCTTTTGCCGACGCTCACCGCCGCTGAGAACGTGGCGTTGCCGTGGCTTCTGGACGGCAAGACGGTGCGTGAGACGCGGCGGCGGGTGGGGGAGTTGCTGAAGCTGGTACACCTGGAGGAGCGGGCCGAGCACCGTCCGGATGCGCTGTCCGGGGGCGAGCAACAGCGCGTGGCCATCGCGCGGGCCCTGCTGAACGACCCGGCGGTCGTGCTGGCGGACGAGCCGACCGGGAACCTCGATTCGAAGCAGTCGGCGGAGGTTTGGAAGCTGTTGCGGCGGATCGCCGATGAGGGCGGCAAGACAATCCTGATGGTCACGCACGAGGCGGCCGGGGCGGCGCATGCGGACGAGGCAATCGTGCTGAAGGACGGGCAGGTGGTGGGGCGGCTGGAGCCGAAGGGATCGGCGGATGCGTCACTGGTCGCAACTGGCTACCAGGAACTGGCGGGTTAGACGAGTTCGCACGCTCGGGGCGTTGCTGGCGATCGCGCTGGGCACCGGTGCGGTCGTGTGGGTGACCTGCTGCTACGAATCCGTGCGGCGGACGGTGATGACGTGGGCGAGCAGCTACGTCGGCGCCAGCCACCTGACGCTCGAATCCCCGTTGGGTAAATACGACCAGCTTCCGCAACGGCTGGTGCGACGGGTCGAGGGGGTCGAAGGTGTCCGGCACGTGGCGTACCGGTTGGTGCAGCCCTTGGACGCCCGGCCGGTGAGGCGCGTCGATCTGGAGTCCGACGCCGATCAGCGCAAGCGCGCGGCCTACTTCACGCCGGTAGTGAACCTGCACGGCATCAACCTGGAGCGTGAGTCGGCAGTTCGCACGCACCCGATCGCGAAGGGCCGCATGCTGAACGCCGACGACGAGCTCGCCTGCGTGCTGGAGGCCTTGTTGGCGGACGACTGCGGCGTGGGGGTGGGCGACGTGCTGCTGGTTTGGGGGGCGGCGCGTGTGGAGCCGTACGAGCTCAAGATCGTCGGGCTGACCGAACGGCGGCGCATTGCCCGGTTTCAGAAGGGGCTGGCGCTCGTCCCGCTACCGGTGTTGCAGCAGATCAACAACAAGCAGCAGTTGATCACCTCAATCGACGTGGTGCTGGAGGATCCCAGCCGGGAGAACGTGCGGGCGGCCGCGAAAGAGATTCGCAGTGTGGCCCAACGCGTTGTGCCGAACGTCAACGTGCGCAGTGCCGAGATCCGCATGCGGCAGATTCAGATGGCACAGGATCAGCAGGCGTTTGTGCTGGGGCTGCTGAGTTGCGTGGCGATGCTGACGGCGCTGTTCATCATCCTGAGCACGCTGAGCATGGGGATGATTGAGCGGATCGGGCAATTGGGCGTGCTGCGCTGTTGCGGGACGACCCGCATGCAGCTCGCGCTGCTGGTGCTGCTGGAGGTGCTGCCGCTGGGGGCGGTCGGCATCGCGCTGGGAGTCCCGGTCGGGCTGGGGCTTACCTGGCTGACGGTCCAGCTCGTGCCGGAATACGTCGGCTCCGTCACGGTGAACACGCGCGGCATGCTGCTGGCGGGCGCGGCGGGTCTGGCCACTACGCTCGTGGCGGCGCTGCTGCCGACGCTGGCGGCGGTGCGGGTTTCGCCACTGGAAGCGGCGCGGCCGCGGGCCCGCCGCACGGGAAAACTGGTCGTGGTGGCGGTTTTCACAGCGGGGCTGCTGCTGCTGGCGGTTCAACACCTGCAGGTTTTTCCGCTGCAGGGTGGGCTGGGCCCGCTGACACCGCTGCTGGAGGGGTTGCAGCTCGAGCGAAGCCCGTGGTTCATGTACCAGGCGGGTTTCGTGGTGGTACTGCTGTACGTGGGTTATGCGCTGGCGGCACCGCTGGCGGTGTGGCTGGTCGGGTCGACGGCGGTTGTGGTGGTAGCACGGCTGATCTGGGTGCGGACACGGCTGTTGCAGGATCAAGTGGGACACGCGGTGTGGCGCTCGGCCGGGATCTGCTGCGGGTTGATGGTCGGGCTGTCGCTGATCGTCGGGCTGGTAACCTTCAATCAGAGCGTGACCAGCGGGTGGCAGTTCCCCAAGAAGTTTCCCGAGGCCTACATCTGGAGCTTCGAGCAGATGCGCGACGATGCGGACCAAATCGTCGCCGAGGTGCCCGGCGTCAAGAACCACGCGGTGGTCAACGCGGTCAACGTGATCGTGAAGGAGCGGCCGGGGCTGATGAAACAGTTGTACCGGTCGGTCACGTGGTTCCTGGGGTGCGATCCGGACACGTTCTTCGACCTGCTCAAACTGGAGTTCCTCGAGGGCGACGAGGCCTCGGCGCGGGCGCTGCTGAAACAGGGCGGATACGTGATCGTGGCGGAGGACTTCTCACGCTCGCGCAACAAACACCTGGGCGATCGGGTCAAAGTGTGGCTGGGACAGCGGCCACGCTATTTCCGAATCGCCGGCGTGGTCGAGTCGCCTGCGTTGGAGATCGCCGCCGGCTACTTCCAGATGCAGAGCGAAGCCAACGTGGTCGCGTCGGGGTCGGTGCTGGGTACGAACGCGGACCTGAAACGCTTGTTCGGTGTGCACGGGGTGCGGCTGGTCGTGCTGAACTTCGCTCCGCCGGGGTTACCTCCGGCCGGCTGGCCGCCGGCGCGGGATTCGGTCGAGGGCGTCGCTTTGCCGGACTACTGCTATGACGATCGACTCGCACTCGACCATCGCTGGGAGCGGTTCCGGGAGCAGCAGGTGTTGGCGACGATTCGCCAGCGGCTGCAGGCCCCACAAGCGTTCGGCGGCAGCGTACGCGAGCTAAAGGATGAAATCGATCGGGAGGTGACGCGGATCACGGGGTTGCTGGCTGCCGTGCCCACGGTGGCGCTGATTGTGGCGGCGCTGGGTGTGGCGAACCTGATGACGGCGAACGTGGCCAGCCGGCGGAAGGAATTGGCGATCCTGCGGGCGGTCGGGGCGACGCGCGGGCAAATCTTGCGCATGGTCATCGGCGAGGCCCTGGTGCTGGGGTTGCTCGGCAGCGCGCTGGGACTGGGTCTGGGCGTTCACCTGGCCGAAAGCACCACGACGATGGTTGACCTGATGTGGGGGTATCGCGTCGATCTGGCCATGCCGTGGATGTACGTGCTTGTGGCGGTCGCTCTGACCATCGGGCTGTGTGTGATCGCCGGAATCATCCCGGCGCGACATGCCTCGCGTACTGATATCGTCGATGCGCTGCACGTGGCGTGAGCAGCGTGTTTGCTGGGGAGAGCGGTTTTGAGAGTGCTCGGCGCGTTCCTGGTTGCATGCCTGCTGATGCTGGGCATCGTCGTGTGGCAACTGGTGCCGCGCGGCGGGCGGGAGCAACAGGCCACGAGTGACACGCGACCGCGAGCGCATCAATCCGCGTTAGCGGAGGTAGGTCCGGCGGTCGGTATTCCCGCTAGCCAAGGACGTGTAGCGGCGGGCGGCTCGCCGGCAGTTGAACAACGGGACGGTTCACTCACGCAAGCGAAGGCGACAAGCCGTCCGGCGGATGCCGCGTCGCAACCCGCCGTGCAATGGGCTGCCGACCCCGAGCATCGGCGGGCCGAGCGTCGGCTGGCGGCCGCCCGGGAGGCGCTGGCGGCCGATCCCTCGAACGCGGCGGCCCTGCGCGACGCGCTGGCGGCGGTGCGCGAGTTGGACCGCTGGGCAGAGGCGCGGCGAATGCTGACGCGGCTGGTGGAAGTCGAGCCGGAGGATACTGAAATCCGCTTCGAATACGCGGTGACGTTGATGCGCTTGAGCCGCTGGGTTGATGCGGTGCACACGTTGCGCGTCGTCGTCGGGCAACAGCCCGATCACGGGCATGGGTGGTACAACCTGGCGGTTGCGCACCAGGCGTTGGGGCATTTGGAGGAGGCACGGCGGGCGTGGGACCGAGCGGTTGAGCTGTTGCCGGACAACCCGGACGCGTACGCGCAGCGCGGAGAGGTTCTGCTGGACCTGCACGAGTGGTCGGCGGCGGCGGCCGACTTTGAAGCCGCGTTGGAGCGCGAGCCGGAGGATATCGAGTCGGCGTTGAATCTGTCGCTGGCGTTGTGGAAGCTGGGGCGACTCGATGAAGCGCAAGAGCGCGTGGCCGGGGTGATCGAACGTCATGCGCGGCACGTGCCGGCGCTAAACCGTATGGCGGAACTGCGTTGGGCAGCGTACGAGATGGGGCCGGAAACTAACCGCGCGCAGCGCGAAGCGGCGATTGCATACTGGCGTCGCTCGCTGGAGGTTGACCGGAGCCAGCCCGCGGTTGAAGCGTTGGTGAAGGCAGCGCTCGGCGCAGGCGATGGCGAATGAACGGTGGGGTAAGGAATGCTCAGGCGGTTGCTGCGCGGGCAGTAAGGCGCTTGCGCCCCGTAGTTCGCGTTCCCCACCGCTGAAGCGGTGGGGCACCCATCAGCTTGGCAGGTCTCGAAGACTCGACCTGCCCTACTACAGAAGCTACAGCTTCGGGCGTAGGGCCAGACGGGTGAGTACCAGCCACAGGAATGCCACGCAAGCGAGTTGCGCGCCGGCCGCGCGGGCGGCCGGCCAAGCCAGCAACAGGGCGCCCGCCAGCCACACCAGTAGCGCCGCAATGGGCCAGCGGCGGGGGTGGCCTGTGGTTCGCTCAATGCGGTCTGCCAGCAGGGCCAGTGGCCAGTAAGCCAGGACCAAGTAGTGCGTCCAGACAAGAGGGGCGGCCAGTAGCATCAGGCAACACCAGAGGCCGAACTGGGCGCGGACGGCGGCGGCGTCTCCCGGGTTGTCGGGCGGCCAGGGCCGGTAGTTGCGCAGCGCCAGGGCGGCGCTCAGCCCCAGGAACACCGCCAGCAAGGCCAGGTAGATGATCCAGATAGCGGTGCGGGGCAGGTCGGCAATGTTCACGTACAGCTCGGTGCCTTGCGGGCTGGGGTCGGCGTTGACGTGCGAAAGGAGGCGGCGCAGGACAATCGGCAAGGCGTTGTTGTTGAACTTGGCTTTGCGGGGTTTTTCGGCGGCGACCGTGGCCTTCGGGGAGTGATCCTCGATCGCACGCTTGTAGAAGGCCTTGTGCTGCTTGACCGTTTGGTCGTAGCCGATACCGGCGAGAGGCAGGCCGAGGCCCAGGACGAGGGAGACGATGACGGCGCCGGCAGCGACGCGCCAACGCAGCTTGAGCAGGAAGAAGACGACCAGCACGGCAGGGAGCAGTTTGATCAGTACCGCGAGGCCGAGCGGCACGCCGGCTTCCCATTCCCGGCCGCGTTCGACCAGGAACCACGTCGCCACGATCAGGAACAACAACAGCAGGCCGAGCTGGCCGACCACGGCGCACGAATGTACGTAGGCGAGCAGGAGTACGACGCCAATGAGCGTGGCCTTACGCGGCCGCGGCCCCAATCCGCCGTTTAGCAACGCTTCGACGAGCACGACCGCCAAGGCCAGCAGCCCCATGGAGAGCACGGTGAACAGCACGATGGCCAGCTTCAGGGGCAGGTAGGTCCAGGGGGCCATGAAGATGACGAAGAACGGCAAGTAGTTGTGCACGCCGAGCTCGCTGCTGATTTGCCTGGTTTGGCGGAAGTGCTCGGCGGTTCGCCAGAAGTCGCGGAAGTCCGTGGAGGTCTCGGCGCGCAGCACGACGACGACTGACAGGATGGCGGTGTAGACGATGCCGGCGATGATCAGCGGGAGCCAGCCGCGCCAGGGCGAGGGTCGTCTTGTCTCTGTGCTGACGATCATGGGTGTCCGGGAATGTGGCCGAAGGCGGCGTGGAGGTAAAGGCGGCCCAGGTGACGCAGGTAGCGGAGCTGCTCGTGCAGGTTGAGCTTGCTCACGCCGGCAGTGCGATCACAAAAGGTGATCGGGACTTCGACGACGTTGGTCCAGCCGTGGCGAACAATCAATTCGAGGGCGATCTTGTAGCCGATGGGCCGCAGGCGGTCGAGGTGCAGGTCGGCGCGGCGGACACAGAAGAACCCGGACATCATGTCCGCCACTCGGGTCAGCGGCCAAGCGAGCAGGCGGGCGACGAAGCTGTTGAGTCGGCGGTGGAAGGGCCAGTCACAAGCCAGCCGGCCGCCGCGCACGAAGCGGCTGCCAACCACCATCGGGATACGCGGGTTGCGCATGAGGGCCAGCATGGAGGGTATCGTCTCGGGCGGGTGTGAGAGGTCGGCGTCCATCCCGACGCAGAGCTGGCCGCGGGCCGCGTGCAGCCCGTGGATCACGGCGGTGGCCAGGCCGCGTTCGTGTCGGCGGACGAGGCAGCGGATGGGATATCTGTCGGACAACTCGCGGGCGAGGTCGGCGGTTCCGTCCGGGGAATCGTCGTCGATGATCAGCAACTCGGTTGTGCTGGGGTCGAGCGCGGAGAAGAGGCGTTGGGCCAGGGGCGCGAGGTTGTCCCGCTCGTTGTAGGTCGGCACGATGACGCTGACGTGGGGTGCGGGCATAGGTGTGCACGATACAAAGCCGGCGGGCAATCGTCACGTTTGGGGGGGGTGCGAGAAGGGATTCTCGCACCAGCACGTTTTGGCGGGGTGCGAGAAGGGATTCTCGCACCAGCACGGTTTCCGCAAGACACTGGCGGGCAAGCCGCCAGTGGCACCCAGGCAGTGGCACCCAACCGGTGGCACCCAGCACGCACTGTTCGCTCAGTCGGCGAAGGCGAAGCGGATGACTGAGAAGACGGCCTTGAGGCCGTCGCGCCAGGTGATCTTCTTGCCCTCTTCATAGGAGCGGCCGGAGTAGCTGATGCCGACCTCGTACAGACGCCATTTGCCGCGGGCCACTTTCGCGGTGAGCTCGGGCTCGACGCCGAAGCGGTTGCTCTTGATGGTGATGCCTTTGAGCACCTCGGCGCGGAAGATCTTGTAACAGGTTTCCATGTCGGTCAGGTTGAGGTCGGTGAACATGTTGCTGAGGGTGGTGACGAAGCGGTTGCCGACACTGTGCCAGAAGTAGAGCACGCGGTGTTCCTCGCCGCCGACGAAGCGCGACCCGTAGACCACGTCGGCGCGTCCGTCGAGGATGGGCTTGAGGAGCTTGGGGTAGTCGCGGGGGTCGTACTCCAGGTCGGCGTCCTGGACCAGGACGAGATCGCCGGTGGTCTGGGCGAAGCCGGTGCGCAGGGCGGCACCCTTGCCGCGGTTGACGGGGTGCTTGAAGACGCGGATGCTCGCGTCCGGGAAGTGCTGGTCGAGCTGCGGGTACAGCTCGGCGGTTCCATCGGTGGAACAGTCGTCCACCAGGATGAGTTCGCGCTCGAGGTCGATGGGCGCGTCAAGGACCCGGCGGAGGATCTCCAGCAGCGTGTCCTTCTCGTTGTATACCGGGATGACGACGCTCAGCAGCATGTCGGGTGGGGCTCCTTGTGGGTAGGACGGCGCGGGGCGCGCCGGCACGTCCTGCGCGGGTTCCGTCAGGCCGAGGCGGTCAACAGCGGGTACAGCCCGGCTTCGGGCGCCGTAACGGCGTCGCGGATCTGGGTCCGCAGAGTCGGGATCGGCAGACGCCACAGCCGCCGAGCCAGCGGCGAGACATGCGCCAAGCCGGCGGCCGGTTCGGCGAACGCGTCCAACAAGACTCGCTCCTTGCGGCAGCGGTCGAACTCGGGTCGGCGGAACTCCTCCCAGGTGTCGAGCAGGACTGGCAGAAGGGGGGCACCGCGGCGGCTGCCCCAGTTGAGCCCGGCGAACACCAACAACGCCGCGG
>JAUWXH010000248.1 GCA_030616465.1 Planctomycetota bacterium
ACCCACATCGCGCCGTTGGGGTTGAAACCGGCGCCATGGTACCTGTACTGGATCTGCTGCTGGATCGGGATCACGAGGTCGAACTCATCCTCTGCGGCGTAGGTGTTTGAGGCGCTGGCGATGCCGCGCAAATGCGCCAGGCATTTCGCCCGATTGGCCTCCTCCTTGGCCGACTGTAGGGCCGGCAGCAGGATCGCAATCAGCAGGGCGATGATCGCCACCACGACCAGCAACTCGATCAGGGTGAAAGCGGTTTTTCTGGAAAGCCGATTCATAGCCATCTCCTTAAGGGCTAACGCACCCGGCACGTTTCCGAAGACAGAAAACGAATCCGGAAAATGGAACAACAACGCATTCTCTCAGGCGTCACACCCGCCGTCAACGCTGCCTCGAAACGCCGAGCTACGGCTGCATCACCCGCATGCCTCCCGTACTTTCTGGCTCGGGACGATCCTGCCCACCCCAGCTAGCCACAAACTTCTTGCACTTGGGGCATTCCCAGCCCTGATCTTCCCCTTCCACCTGCTTCGGCACCTCACGTGCCTCCTTACGGGTGGCAAACGGGAACTCTTCCTCGCACTCAGGGCACCACAAGGTAAAGGACCCGTCGTTGAGCCCTGCCAATTCCTCGGTCCCGCCACTCAAGCGAGCAATCCAAATTACGGCCGCAACGACCACCAACACAACCAGAATAACCACCAACTTCGTGCTGGCCGCCGCGGGACGCAGCCTTCGCTCCATCGTCGCACTCGCGTTCATACCAGTTCCACTCTCTAAGCCAGGGCCTGACCGCGCATCGGCCCGGCTGACCAGCTCGCCACGCGCATCTCAGTCGGACCCGGCGCCCAATGTGTCATGCGCCAAAAACATGTCAGGCGATGGGGCCCCGCGCAGGGACCCATCACCCCAGTCCTCACAATCAATATTCTAACGCCGGATGCCAGCCGGGGCAAGCCCAATAGTCCCCAGAAAAATGGTCCCCGGCCGCGGGCAGCCTGCCGGGCAGCAGGCCCCCGCCGCCCCCGACCGCCCAGCCAGACACCCGTCATACAGGCAGGCACGGCACTGACGCGCAGCTTGCCGCCAGGCCGTTTTCAGCAGACCGCCGGCTGCCGGGATTGCCATGCCGGAGTCACCGCGAACCGTCTCGCCGCCAGAACAGGAAGGCCGTCAGGGCGATCAGTTGCAGGACGGCGGCGAAGGCCAGCTTGACGAAGAGCGCCTCCACCCGGGCCTCGAAGATCCAGTCCAGCACCGCCAGGGCCACCAGCCCGCCGACGACCACCTGCAGGATCGCCCCGATCAGCCGCAGCGACGAGAACTCCTTGTGTTGGCGCTCGCGCTCGGTCGCGTCCAGAGCCCCGCGGATCTCGCCCAGCACCCGGTCGATCCGCTGCAGGACCGGGAGCACCTCATTGGCGGACGGTGACGGCGTCTCGGCCGGGTCGGACTCTCCCGCGTCCGGAACCGTCTGGGACGACGCTGACTCCTGGTCGGTGATCATCGTTCCCGCTCCCGTGTTTCCACCCAGTTGTCCCGGTCGAGCGCTTCGACCACCGCCTGCCGAAAGAGCGGCAAGAGGATCTCGTGCTGGCCGATCACGGCGTGCCCGTGTCCCTCCGCAACGGGGCGTACGAGCACGTTCTGCGTAGGGCGATAGTGCTGCAGCATATCGAAGTTGGCCGTGTGCAGCCCGTCGAGATTATGACCGAGGTTCCGCGCGACGGACACCGCTTTCAGGAATACCTCCGGCAGTACCACCACCGAGCCGACGTTCAGCCATACCCCTCCCGGCTCCTTCGGCGTGGGGGCGCCCAGGCCCGCGACAACCGCGCAGATTGTGCGGAAGTCGGCCATGGTGGCGGCACCGATCGCCGCCCCGTCGGCCTGCGGGTGCACGTGCACCGTGTCCGTTCCGATCGCCACGTGCACCGTCGCGGGAATGCCGACCCGCGCCGCCGCCGCGTAGATGCTCAGATCCTTGTGCGGGGCGTCGCCGGCATCGATCAGCTCACCCACAGCCCGGCCCAGGCCCATCCCCTCGGCCCCGCGACGGGCGGCCTCGTTCAGCCGCTCGCACGTCTCGTGCACCATCCCGAAGCTTCCGTCGCGGATCGTCTCGGCGACCTCCTCGCTAGTGCTACCGGTCTCGGCCAGTTCCAGATCGTGGATCGCCCCGGAGCCGTTGCTGGCCACCGCCGTCACGATTCCCCGCTCGATCAGGTCGATCACCAGCCGGGAACAGCCGGTCTTGATCACGTGCCCGCCGAACGCGAAGACCACTCCCCGCCCCACCCGACGTGCCCTCACCACCGCGCTGACCACACGACGCAACTCGCGGGCCCCGAGGAAGTCCGGCAGCGAGGCGAACCACTCACCGAACGGGCAGCCGGCCGGCGGCGCCTTACCCAGCGCCGAGACCGTCACCTTATGCCGCCGTTCGCTGCGCGATTTCATGCGAATGCGTGACCAATCGAGCGGGTCAACACCGGGGTGTTTCTCTCCCTGCTGGCTCACGGACTTGCCTCAAGGGCCTGTTTCAAACGATCATCCAACACGCCCGCGTCGTCCGCGAGCACGAGTCGTACGTCGAGCCGCGCGAGCGGGGGAACGTTAGCGCCCGCAGAAGGCTGCCACAACGGCGCCAGTTTGACCCAATCCTTCCGCGTTGTCATCACCACGTCCGCTTTCTGCGCCTCCGCGGCGGCGCCTGCCATGCTTACGTCCCTGCTCGTATAGCGGTGGTGATCGCGGAAGACCAGCGGTGGGCACACCCGCCCGGCCAGCGTCTCGACCAGACGCAGGAAGGTCAGCGGGTTCCCCAGCGCGCACACCGGCAACACGCAACTGCCGGCCAACTCGGCCGGCTGTGCCGAGCCGCCATCGAGCCGAACCACGCGCTCCGCCTCCACGTTCGCGTGTACGAGCGGCGCGGCGGGCGCGTGCCGTCGCAGCGTGACGTGGATTTCCGCTAGGGCCGAGGGCGCGACCTGATTGCTCCGCGAGACGACCAGCAGGTGGGCTCGGGACAGGCCGCTCAACGGCTCGCGCAGCCGACCGGCCGGAAGAACCCACCCCCCGCCCCAAGGAGCGAGCGCATCGACCAGCACGATATCGAGATTGCGGCGCAATCGCCGGTGCTGAAACCCGTCGTCGAGAACGACGCAGTCGGCCGCGTGGTCGGCCCGGGCGGCAGTCGCGCCGGCGAGCCGGTCCGGATTGACCACCACGGGCACGTCGGGCAGGGCCTGGTGGAACTCAAGCACCTCGTCCGCCGGCTGGTCGGCCGAGCCCCGGTACCCCCGGGTCAGAATCGCCGGTCGCCGGCCCATCTCTTTCAGCCGTCGGACGACCTCAATCACCAGCGGCGTCTTTCCGGTCCCGCCGACGGTGAGGTTGCCGACGCTGATCACGGGCACGCCGGCTCGCCGCGCCGCGCCGCGGACGCGGTCGAAGTACAGGTTCCGACAGCGCATCGCGCCGGCGTACAGAAACGACAGCGGGACGAGCGCCCAACGAACGGGGGGCGAATTGGCGACGGGGCCTTCCATGCGACACGTGGGCAACGGGCGACGATCAAACCTCCGGCAACACGCCGATCCGACGCTGCCACTCAACCGCCAGCGGTATCCCGCCGGTCAACGGCGTCCGCGGCTCGTAACCCAACAGCTTGCGAGCCTTGGCAATGTCAGCGACGTAACGGGTGACCTCTCCGGGGCGGCTCGGCTCGTAGGCGGCCTCCGGCGTCTTCCGCAGGGCCAGGCCGATCAGGTTCACCAGATCGTGCAACGTCGCGCCCTGCCCATACGCCAGGTTGATGATCTCGCGATTGAGCTTTCCGCCGGCCAGCCCGTCGATCCCCCGGATCACACCCTCCACACAGTCGTCCAGGTACGTGAAGTCCAGGATCTTGTCCCGCCCGTAGACCACGATCGGGCGACCCTCGGCGATCGCCTTGATGAACAGCGGGGTGACACGCTCCATCCGCTCGGCGTCACAATCGTAGCGCCCGTACACGTTGCTGAAGCGAAACACCAGATAGGGCAGGTCGTAACACTGGGCGTAGGAATAGATGAACGCCTCAGCGGCGAGCTTCGAGGCGCTGTAGGGGCTCTCGGCAACCACGAAATCGGCCTGCGACTCCTCCGTCACGTGCCGGTGGATGTCGCCGTAGACCTCGCGCGAGCTCCCGAAGACGATCGGCGTTTGGGTTCGGCGGCAGTACTCCAGCACGTTGAAGGCGACCTGCACGTTCTCCATGGCCCGCTCGGGGTGCTCGACCAGCTCGAAGACCTTGGCGTGGGCGGCCAGATGGAGGACCAGGTCGAACTTGCCTTTGGCCGGGAGCACTCCCGGCGGGCCCTTACACAGGTCGTGTTGGATAGTGGGAATCTCATCGGTCCAGGTGTTCACCCGGCAATCGAGGCCCTCGACCTCGTCGCCACGCGCCAACAGCCCCAGACCAACGCCCGTCCCGATTTGCCCGCTGGATCCGGTGATCAGAATACGC
>JAUWXH010000332.1 GCA_030616465.1 Planctomycetota bacterium
GAAGCCGCCGGTCTGCGGCTGCCAAACGGCCGCCTTCAATGCACAAGCTGCCACGATCCGCACAACACGCGCCGGCACGCCGGCATGTTGCAGATTTCCAACCATCGCAGTGGGATGTGCTTGACATGTCATCGTCGGTAACTGAGGTTCCGGCATTCCGGCGTGCTTGGCCGGTCTGGTGCTTCGGGGGGGCGCTACTGGCGTGTGCTTGGGTCGCCGGTCTGTTCGTCGGCGGCTGCCAAGAAGGCCGTCACGACCTGTCGGCCCGTTACACGGCGCGCGTCTATCCTCCCGCGCCACAGGCTCCGTGCGTGGTCGCCCTGGGCACGTTGCGCGGCGCGCCACCAGCGACGAAAGCCCAAGTCGAACTGTCCATGTTTCTGTTCGGCGTCGAACCGCCGTCGCCACTCGCGATCGCGAACCCCACCGACCTCGCCACGCGCGATGACCAGTTGCTGATCTGCGATAATGCGCTCAGTGTCGTCTTTCGGTGGGACGCGGCCTCGGGCGAGCTTTCCGAAGATCGCTTCCACCCGTCGCGGGATTACCCGTTTGCAGTCGACGTTGCCCCGAACGGCGATCGCCTCATCTGTGATCGCGGGGGCGTGGTGCGTGCCGACGCGACCGGCAACGTGTATGTTGAGTATGCGATTGAACCGCGCGCGTTCAGACCGGCCGGCGTTCTGGCCGTCGGCGACCGGGTGTGGGTCACCAATCTGGCGGCACACCGGATCGAAGTCTTCGACGCCGCCTCCGGCAAACACCTCCGCTTGATCGGCGAGCACGGCCGCGGTCCCGCGCAGTTCGCTCTGCCGCGCGGACTCGCGCGCACGCCTGATGGTAATGTGTGCGTCGTCGATGTACTCAACAACCGCGTGCAAGTGCTCGACCAGGACGGCAACTGGGTGCGGGACATCGGCCGACCCGGCACCGCCGTCGGCTCATTCGGGCGACCGAGGGACGTCGCCGTCGCCCCGGACGGAACGATTTTCGTTACTGACGCCTTCTCCCAACGCGTCCACGCGTTTGCCCCGGACGGCGAGCCGCTCTTGGCGTTCGGTGAGCCGGGTTCGGGTGCCGGCGAATTGACGCTCCCCAACGGAATCGCGGTGACCACGATCGCCCCGCAGGCCGAGCACGAGTTGCCGCCGGAGATGTCCCCCGCGTACTACGTGTTGGTTGCCGAACAATTGAATCGACCCGGCATACGCGTCTACGCTTGGCTCGGCAACTACGAACCCGACAGGAGCACTCCGTCGCCGCCTGCCGATTGGCTCGTTCGGCTGCCGGACGGCAAGGTCGGGCCCGCCGGTCCACACTGGGACGCCGAGGGCTGCACAACCTGCCATGAGGAGGACGAGGGCCGCTTTCTGCCGATCGCGACCGACGAGGTCAACGACGTTTGCCTGGAATGTCACGAGGAGCACGAGGACACCGCTTGGACTCACCCGGTGGTGGATAGCGAGGCCACTGGTTCGGGGTTGCAGGTCCCCGCCGACTGGCCGCTGGACGACGGGCAGCTCGTGTGCCTGACCTGCCACGAGATCAAACGGCAGTGCAGCGTGAACGCCCGGCGATCGGACGCGGGTGTGAAGCTGCTGCGCCGGTACGATCCCCTACGGACGCGCAGCCTTTGCACGACCTGCCACGTTGACCCCGACTGGACCGGCAGCCCACATAGACAACTCGACAGCGAAGGCCAGCCGAACAGCGAATCGTGTCTGGTTTGCCACAAGAAAGAACCGGAGATCCCGAGCGACTGCGTTCGGCGGTCCGAGCCGAAGCTGCGCGAGGCCTTGCGGGGCTGTCTGACTTGTCACGTCAGGCACTGGGACTACTTCCCCGCCGAGCACGTGGGACGGCTTGTGCCACCGGAGCTTCGCCGGTCCGCCAAGCTCCCACTAGCCGGTGACCGGATCGCCTGCTACACCTGTCACAACCCGCACGAAGGCGGTCTCTTTCCCCCGGGGAGCGAGTTGGCGAGACGGGCCCGATCGCCCGCCGAGGCGGCCTACCGGCTCCGCGCCGATCGGCCGCTGCTGTGCCTACAATGTCACGAGAAATAGCCGGCACCTGAGGTTCAATCGTGGCTTACCAGCGTGAATTCAAGTTCGTTCGTTCTTGGGGCATCGCTCTCTTGGGCAGCTTGCTGCCGGCAGCCACGTTGCCGCTGACCGGCGGCTGCCCGCCGCCGACGGATGACGCGGTCGACGGCGGCCTTGCCTTCAATAACACGACCGATGCCACGAACCAAGGCGCTGCATACGTCGGCTCTGCGGCGTGCCGCGCGTGCCATCCAAGCATCGCCGAGACGAGCCGGCTCCACGGCCACGCGCACGCGCTCAACCGTGTTCAAGGCCAAGCGCCGCAATACCCGCCCGAAGGCGAGCGCGCCGGGGTGCCCAGCCCGCCGGACGGCAAGACCTGGAACGACGTCAGCTATGTCATCGGCGGGTACCAGCACGGTGCGTTCTTCGTAGATCGCACCGGCTTCGTCATGACCGACGGCGTCGAGGGCGTCAACACGCAGTGGAATCTCGATTTCCCGCCCAACGGCACTGTTGCCGGCTTCGTGGCCTACCAGCCGGAGCAGCAAACGCCGCTGCCCTACGGCCATGATTGCTTCCGCTGCCACACCACCGGTCCGGAGCCGCAAGACCCGAACGACCCGCGGTCGCAGGACGGCCGACCGGGCATCCTTGGGACGTGGGCCGAGGCCGGCGTGCAGTGCGAAGCGTGTCACGGGCCGGGCTCCAACCACGTGCCCAATCCGCAGGCCCGCAACATCTTTGTCGATTCCACCGTGCAAACCTGTGCCCGCTGCCACACTCGCGGCGACGACCCCGACGTCATCGTTGCCGCCGACGGCTTTATCAGAGCCGGCGCGCAATACGCTGAGTTGCGGGCCAGCGGCGGCCACGCCAACTTCGCCTGCACCGTCTGCCACGATCCGCACTTCTCGACCATCTACGATCGCAGTAACGGTATTCGCAACGACTGCCGGACGTGCCACCCGGACCAGAACATGGCCCGGCACGCCGGCAAAATCTTCGTTCGCGGAGACTATGCCGAGCAGCTAGGTTGCGAGAGCTGCCACATGCCCTTCGCCACCAAGACCACCGCGGCCGCAGACGCGGACACTGTCGGCAACAACGGACGCATGGGCGATACACGCACCCATATCTTCCGCATTAGCACGGACAATGTGGACTTTAGCAGCATGTTCACGGCAGACGGGGCGGCCGTCGCCAAGGACGGCGATGGGCGCGCCGCGGTCACCGTCGACTTCGTCTGTGTGCGGTGCCACACGGATGGAACAGCGACCGGCACCAACGCAGTCCGGCTGGACGTCCGCTCTGCCAGCGCCCTGGCAGCCATCCTCCACGAAACAGCGCAGTAGCGAGTTTTGCTCCGCCGTCGCCGAAGGCCGCCGAGCGCGATTCGCGCCGTGTGGACGTCTCGTCCGCCGGTGCGTCTATGTGTGCTGGATCTGTCCCGGGAGTCTGGGGGCTTGTGTGTTCTTGGAAAAGCAGCGGGGACACCTACCGGGTTGTCCGGCAGGCGTCCCCGCAAGCGTAGGCGAGTGGTC
The DNA here is from genome assembly GCA_030616465.1 of Planctomycetota bacterium. Taxonomy (GTDB): domain Bacteria; phylum Planctomycetota; class Phycisphaerae; order UBA1845; family Fen-1342; genus JAUWXH01. The sequence goes on from JAUWXH010000332.1 coordinate 3,590, forward strand.
TCTCCACCCGCCCTCAAAGGTTCCCAGCTACGGTATCGCCGCTAGAGCGTCG
>JAUWXH010000223.1 GCA_030616465.1 Planctomycetota bacterium
CGGCATTCGGCGAATCTCGCTGCCCGAGGAGGTCTCGCAGAAGGTCTTTGAATCCATGATTCAGGAGCGCGAGGCGCTGGCCGCGCGCTACCGCGAAGAGGGCGCGGCTCTGGCCGAGTCGATCAAGGCCGAGGCCGAGTCGGCCAAGAACCAGATCCTGGCCTTCGCCCAGAGAAAGGCGCAGGAGATCGAGTCGAAAGGCACCCGGGCCGCCACGCGCACCCTGGCGCAGATCAGCGAGGAAGACGCACCGTTCTTCATTTGGCTGCGGCGTCTGGACGCGTTGAAGGCTGTTCTCCAGGAGCGGACGACGATCTTCTTCGACTCGGAAATCGAGCTGTTCAGGGACTTCGTCGAGCCGCCGGCCGAATTGCCGACCGAACTCCCGATCGAGCTGCCGCCCGAAGCGCCGGACCAAGGGTAGTCACACGAGGGTCTGCTCATGCCGGAAGAACAACACACTCGAGCACCGCGAACGTTCCATGCCGAGCAGGTTGCTCCCACGCTGGAGACCGATCCGGCCCAGGAATCGCTGGCCAACGCCCTGCGGGCCAGCTTCAACATCCTGCGCGTCATCATGGTGGTTCTGCTGGCGGCGTATTTCCTGTCCGGCTGGTTCAAGGTGGACCCGGGCGAGCGGGGCCTAGTGGCGCGCTTCGGCAAGCTGTGCACCACACGTGCCGGAGGACGCGTGTTCGGCTCCGGCTCTCACCTGAGATGGCCCGACCCCTTTGAGGAGAAGATCCGCCTGTCCGGCAGAACCTTCGAGTTGGAAATCGACACGTTCCTCTTCAGCCGTTTGGAAGACGACCTCGGCAAGCAACTGAGCGAGATCCTGCCCAGCAGAGAGAAGCTCAGGCCCGGTACGGACGGGGCCATGTACACCGGCGACCAGAGCCTCTGCCATGGCTTGTGGCGGATTCAGTACGTGATCAGTGACGCCGAGCCGTTTGTGGACAACATGGGCGAGTCGGCCGAGGCCTTCGAGCCGATCCTGCAGCGGCTGGCCGAGAATGCGATTGTGCACGTTGTCGGTGGCCGGCGTGTCGAGGAAGTCCTGGGCACAGAGATCGAGGGTCTCACGAGCGACGTCCGCCGGCGGCTGCAAACGGAACTAAGCAACCTCGGCTCGGGGGTTAAGGTCACCAAGGTGGTGGCCCAGACGATCGAGCCGGGTCGCGTACGGCCCGCGTTCCGCCGTGTCTCCCAGGCCGAGAACGAAAAACAGCGCCTGATCCAGGAGGCCGAACAGAGGCGCGAGGAGATCCTCAACCAGGCCGCCGGACCGCAGTACAAAGAGCTGCTGGCGTTGATCCAGCAGTACGGTGCCGCCCAGACGACCGACGCCGATCCGCAGCGCTTGCAGCAGATGCGCGACGAGATCGACGCCAAGCTGGATGAAGCCGGCGGACAGGTGGCCAAGCTGTTGCGCGAGGCGCAGACGCGCGACAGCGAGATTCGCGAGGCGGTCCGGCGCGAGTTCGAAGACTTTACCTACCAGTTGGAGGCTTACCGGAAGCAGCCGAAAGTGACCGTGACGCGCCTCTGGACAAAAATGCGTGAGGCGATTCTCTCCAGCAAGGAGAATGAGATCCTCTTCGTGCCGCCTTTCGGTGAAATCGAGATCCTGATCAACACCGACCCCAATCGTGCCATCGAGGCGGAGATGGAACGCTACCGCCGGCGGGGTCGGCCGAAGGACAAGGGGCGTTAGCGGGCGGCGCGCGTCCGTTTGGGGATGGCTGTGGACAACCAGAGCATCATTTCCGCCGTCGGCCTCACGAAAGTCTTCCGCGACTTTTGGCGGCGGGCCCGCGTGCGCGCCGTGGACAACCTCGATCTGGAGATTCACTCGGGCGAGATCTTCGGGCTGCTGGGCCCCAACGGCTCCGGCAAGAGCACGGCGATCAAGATGATTCTCGGGCTGCTCCATCCGACGCGCGGGCGTGTGTCGGTCTTCGGCCGTCCGCCGGACGACGTGCGCATCAAGGCCCGTATCGGGTATCTGCCGGAAGAATCGTACCTGTATCGCTTCCTCAACGCGCGTGAGACGCTGCACTACTACGGGACGCTGTTCCAGTTGCACCGGCCGGCACGTCGGCGCCGAATCGAGGAGCTGCTCGAGATGGTCGGGCTGCGCTCGGCCGCCCGGCGTCCCGTGGGCGAATACTCCAAGGGCATGGCCCGGCGGATCGGGCTGGCCCAGGCCCTGATCAATGACCCGGACCTGCTCATTCTCGACGAGCCCACCAGCGGGCTGGACCCCATCGGGGCCAAGCTGGTCAAGGAAATCATTATCCGCCTCGGACAAACCTACAAAAAGACGATCCTGCTCTCCAGTCATCTGCTGGCCGACGTCGAGGCGGTCTGCGACCGCGTCGCCATCCTGTACGACGGCCAGGTCCAGACCGAGGGTCAGATCGAGGACGTCCTCAGCCGGCGCGACATGATGCAGATCACCTGCGACCGGCTTTCTAGCGAGACCATTGCGGAAATCGAGCACGTGGTTCAGCGGCGGGAGGGCAAGTCGCTGGAGGTCACTACCCCGCGCGACCGGCTCGAAGCGCTCTTCCTGCGCATCGTGCAACACGCCAGCGCCCGGCGGGTCGAGACGTCGGGCACGGCGATAGCCGGCGAGATCGCCAGCTTCCTGGGCGAAGAGCAGGGCCCGGACGTGCTCGAATCGCTGGTGAAGGTCGAGCCGGTCTTTGAGGCGGAGCCGGTGCCGGCGGCAGACGTGCCGCCCGAGCCAACCGCGGTCGATGACACCGTGCTGACCGATCTGACCTCACCCGCGCCGACGGCGGCAACCACAGGACCGACGGAGGCGCCCGAACACGCGGACGAAGCGCCGGGCGAGCCGGCTGCCCCGTCCCCGCCACCCGCCGGGGAGCTCGACCGCTCGGTTCTCGATGAACTGGCCGAGGACGACCGCGACAGAGACGAGGCATGAGCCGCACCTGGGCGATCGCCTGGCTGGCGTTCCGGGAAGGCATCCGCATGCGCGTCGTCCTGGTCGCGATCGTGGTGCTGATCTTCCTGGTGCTGCGCCTGCCCTTCGCGTTGCGCGGCGACGACACCCTGGCCGGTCGTCTGCAGAACTTCCTGGCGTATTCCCTGACGGCGCTGAGCGTCTTCCTCAGCCTGGCGGCGATCTTCCTCTCGTGCGCGACATTGACCAACGAGATCAAGAGCTGTTCGATCCATACGGTTGTCACCAAGCCGATCTCGCGCTTCCAGATCGTGGCGGGCAAGTGGCTGGGGGTGAACCTGCTCAACGTGCTGCTGGTGGTGTTGTGCGGGTTGGCCATTTACGGTTTTGCCCGTTTCATTGCCGGCCGGCCCGAGCAGTTCGCGCGCGACCGTCTGAAGGTGCGCGACGTGGTCTGGACGGCGCGCGTCGCGGCCACGCCCACCCGGCCCGATTTCACCGAACCGGCCGAGGCCTACGCGCAACAGCGCATCAAGGCGGGCGAGCTGCCGCCCGAGCGCCGCCGGCAGGCCGTCGAGCAGCAGGTAAAGGAATTGGAAAGCGACTGGCAGCGGATACCACGCGGATTGAGCCGCGCGTACCGCTTTGACAACCTGACCCCGCCGGAACGCGAAGACACCGTGGTCCAGGTGAGTTACCGATTGCGGGCGATACCCATGCCGCCGGACGAGATGTTGAGGGTCGGGTGGCTGTTTGTCGATCCCGACACCGGGCGTTGGCTGATGTGGGAGCCCAAGGTCACCGAGGGGCGCTTGGGCGACACACACGAGTTTCTGGTGCGGGCGGGCCGGGTCGTCAACGAGAACGGGTCGGCGGTGCTGGTGGTGTCCAACCTCACTCCCGGCCCGCTCGGTCGCCGATCGTACCTTTACTTCGACGGGGATGACGCTCTGCAAGTGCTGTACCAGGTGGGCAGCTTCGAGGCGAATCTGGCTAAGGCCCTGCTGCTGGTCGTGTTCCGGGTGGCGTTCATCAGCGCGGTGGGGGTATTTTTCAGCACGTTCGTCTCGTTCCCGGTCGCGTGTTTCTGCACGCTGACAATCTTCTTGATCTGCCTGGGCTTGCCGTGGTGGATGGAGAGCATCGGGGCGAACCTGGAAGTGCGCACGGATGACGTGGACCCGTACGGGCGCTGGGGTCCCTATGTTCGCGCCGTCCTGGTGCCGGTGTTGAGCGTTCTCTTTCCGGACTTCGCTCGTTACGACGCTGCCGGACAGCTCGTGGGCGGCCAGTTCATTACGTATGGATTGGTGGTTCGCGCCTTTGTGCACACCGTGGTTTTCGGATGTGTGCTGGTGCTGGGCGTTGGCTGGCTGGTGTTCCGGGCGCGGGAGATCGCGGCGGTGACGGTGTAGGGCGGAATTAAGAATTGCGAATTAAGAATAGTGAATTGCTCTGAACTATAGTGTCGTCCGCTCTCAGGTGGAACACGATGGCACACACGAAAATGATTCAACTGATCGCCGTGGCGATTTGCGCGGGGCTGGTGTATTCGGCGGCAACGTTCGCGCCGGCGATCAACGCGGGCCGCAGAGGCCTCAACATGATCGGCGCCGAATCGCCGCTGGAGAACACCCCGCCCGAGTACGCTTTCGCCATTCAGGCCTTCGGGGCCTTCCGCAGTCTGCTGACCGACATCGCCTTCATCCGGGCCGAGCAGTACAAGCGGGCGGGCCGCTACTACGACGCGGCGCAACTGGCCAGCTGGATCTGTAAGCTCCAGCCGCGCTTCCCGACCGTCTGGGAATTCCAGTCCTGGAACATGGCCTGGAACA
>JAUWXH010000149.1 GCA_030616465.1 Planctomycetota bacterium
GGCCCGGCATACTACTCTTGATCTCGAATCCAAGCGATCGCGGCTTCCAGTGCCGGATCTCGGCCTTGGAGCAGCCCCTCGCGAGTTGGATGGACCTCGATGTCCGGAATGACGCCAACGCCTTCGAGTTTCTTGCCGCCGGCGGAGACGAAGTTGGCGGTCGCATAGAGGAAGACGTCGTCGTTCGGGAGCGTAGTGAACTGGCCTGGCAACGCTTCGCCTTTTGTACGCGATCCGACGATGCAGGCGCGGTTGAGCTCCTGAAGTCCACTCGCCAGGAACTCCGAGGCCGAGCCGGACAAGCCGTCCACCAGAACGACGAGCGGCCCATCATAAGTTGTCGGCCGGGCTTGGATTATCAGCTTCAGCTCATTGTCGCGCATGTGCAGCGTTCCCAGGTGCCGGTCCTCTTCGACGAACCAACCCGCCATGCCCATGGCCATGGCGCCCAGACCACCGCTGTTGCCGCGTAGGTCAATGATAACGCCTTTGGCGTCCATGAACGACTGCATGCCCTCGTTGAACGTCTTCATCACGTACGGTGGATCAACAAAGCCGTTGAAGGCGATGTAGCCGATGTTGTCGTCGAGCGTCTTGACATCGATCCAGGCGCGCACGGTCCCCAAGTTGCCGAGGCGGCTTGTTCGGCCCCGCTGCTCAGCCAGCGGGATTTCGCGTTCGACCGTCCCGTGATGACCGTCGAGGAACGCAACGGCGACGGTATCTCCGACTTGCCCCATCAACTGCGGAATGACGGCATAGGCCAAGCGCAGCGGCTTGCTCAGGTTGTCCTCAAGCTCCAGCGTCAGCTTCTCAAGCCGAGAGACGACGTCGAGCTCGCCGATGCGGATGATCTCCCACCCGGTCCGCACGCCGAGCTGGTCGGCCGGCGAGCCCTCGACCACCGAGGTGACCAGCGCGTGGCCATCGATGACGCGGACGTCGATTCCGGTAGCACCATCCTGGGGGCTTTCGCCGCCGGGCTGGTCCAGGTCCTTGTACACCTCGGCGGGGATGATCGCGAAGTGGGACAGCTCCAGACGTGAAATCATGTCGCGCATGACGGCGCGTGCCTCGGACATGACGGCCGCCTGTTCGATCTTCGGCCGCAATTCGTGGCGGACCGCCGGCCAGTCGAGCCCGTCGAACTCCGGGTCCCAATACTCGTCGTGAATGGTGGTCCAGACGTGCTCGAACGATTCGACGTTGAGCTGCCGCTGCTGCTGCGTTAGCAGCGGCTCTTTCCGCGTCGGCGCGCAGCCTGCGGGAAGCAACGCGACAGCCAAACAAGCGGTCGCCGTCAGCACAGCGCAGTATCGTCTACACATCATTCTCTCCCGCGTCCGGAAGCAGCAAAGCGGTTTCGCGACGCGCTGGAGTACCCCCTCGCTCCAATCATGCGACGTAACCGGGGCATTCGCCTCAGCGAATACGGAAAAGTCCGTGCGTTCCATGGCCGGGTTTACACACGCTCCAGCTAGCGCCCCATCACTCCGTTGCTCGCTGGATTCAGCCCGGGGGCCGCGGTGCTCCCGATGAGCGTCTCCACTCCGGCAGGCAGGGCCTGATTGTCTTCGTTGCTCGCCACTCCGGGATTCTACGCCACGGCGCGCAGGCCCGCCCCGCTTGCCGGCGATGCCCCTAGGAATCCGCGGTGACCCATTCGGCGATTCGCTCGACGCCGTGCAGGACGCGCTCGCACCACCGGCGGGTGAAATCGGCCGGCAGGTCTTCGTGCAGCGGGATGCTCTCGCTGGCGGCCAGCACGCGGGCGCCGTTGAAATCGACGTAGGCGAGCCGGGCGGTGAGCTCACTCCGCGAGCGGGCGAAGGCCACGCCGGGCAGGATCGCCACGGCCGCTTCCTCCAGCAGGCGGTTGCAGAGTGCGGCCCCCTTCTCGATCCCGCGTTTGGCGAGGCGCTCGCGCAGGGGCGAGAAGTCGAGGAACAGGTAGAACGCGCCGTCGGGGACAAACACGCGAACGCCGGCTTGGTCCAGAATATCCGCGCACTGTCGGCCGAGCGCGGCCAGAATCCGGCGCGCGTGCCAGAGATAGCGTTCAATGTCCACCCCGCCGCGGAAAGCCGTCACGGCGGCGTGCTGGATGGGCGCGCTGACGGAGGTGTACGTTTCGCTGGCGACCGCAGCCATCGCGTCGAGCAGCCAATAGAGGTCCGGGGGGAAGTGGAAGGTACCGAGCCGCCAGCCGCCGGCCCCACACCACTTGGACAGCCCGGAACTGACGATCGTGCCCTCGGGGTAGAAGCGCGCGATCGAGACGTGCTGGGCCTGGTGGTGGAGCTGCCCGTAGATTTCGTCGGACAGGACGATGGCCTCGAACCGGCGGGCCACCTCGGCGATCGCTTTCAGCTCGTCCGGCGTAAACGTCCGGCCGGACGGGTTGCTCGGGTAGTTCAGCACCAGCAGGCGCGGGCGGTAATCGTCATGGACGAGTTCCCACGAGCGCTGTAGCTGCTCGGCGGTGATTCGCCAGCCCTGCTCGTGGCTGGTGTGGATCATACTCACCTTGCGGCCGATGATGTGGGCCTGCGGCAGGTACGAAACCCAGCAGGGCGTGGTGATGATGATCTCGCCGTAGTAAGTTAATTGCAGGAGGAACATCAGCTCCTTAGAGCCCGGGCCGATGATCACGCCGTCCGCATACGCCTCGATCTCGTCATGGCTGCGGTGGAAGTCGGCGACCGCCTCGCGCAAGGCGGGCAAACCTCTGACCGGGAGATAGCTCTTCTCGGGTGCGGCGAGGCGCAGCGCCTCGACGACCGGGCCCGGCACCGGGAAGGGCGACTGCCCGAGGCCCAGGTTGCAGATGGCGTGCCCCTCTTGACGCAACTGGTGGCAACGTTCGTTGAGCGCCAGCGTCGCCGAGAGCCCCATCCCACGCAGGTTCAGATTCAGGCTGACGTGTTTTTGTGTGTTCATGCTCTGCTGCCGGTGAACAGGTCTCCGGATCGGGTCCGTAAGAAGGCGCGCGGTCGGCCGACGGCGCTCGTCAACCAGGCATAGTACACTTTTCCAGGCGCTGCTTTCCAGCGGTGTCCCGCTCCATCGCGGGAGCTGACGGCTGACGGGAACGCCGGCCGCTGCGCAGGGGTGGGCGGAGGCTGCCCTACGTTTGGAGCAGCCCCTCCAAGCTCAGCTCCATTACCGAGACCGGGTGCTTCAGGCCGTAGTCTTCGAGGACTTCGGGGTAGACCTCGCCCATGGTGCCGACGCGCCGGCCGTCGGGAGAGAATATGGCCGCGACACGGCTGGGGATGTAGCTCGGGTGCTCGGCGGGCTTGACCTCGACGCGTACGTCCATCTCGTGCACGAACGCGTCGGCCACGGCGCGGATGTCCGCGTAGCCGACGTGGGTGCCGATCATCGCCGCCGCGACGAAACGCTCCTCGCGGGCGCCGGTTTCCGTCTCGGGATCGACGAAGCAGCAGTCGCCGACCTCGAAGAGGTGTTGCGGCAGGTCGTATTGCTTGTTGATGGCGAGGGTTTCGAGCAGGCCGGGCAGCAGGCTGACGCGGCAGATGGTCTGCTCGGTGCTGATGGGGTTTTCAATTCTGACGGCCCGCGGGTCGGGCTCGATCCGCCACTTTCCGAACGCCGCCGGCTCGCTGGTGAGCACCAGTGTCATCACCTGATGGAACCCGAGCCCGGTCATGATCCGCCGGGCGGTCGCGGCGTGCTCCTCGATCGGGCGCGGCGCGCCGACGGTGAAGGTCGGCACCAGCTCGGGCGTGAGATTCTCGTATCCGTACGCGATGGCAACGTCCTCGATCAGGTCGATCGGGTGCATGACGTCGTTGCGGTACGCCGGTACAAACACCCTCAGCTTGTCGGCGTGTCCGGCTTCCTCCACGCCGTGGCCCATCGATTCGAGCAGTTCGGCGACCTGTCCGGCCTTAAGCGCCACGCCGATGGTCTCGGCGGCCTGCCGCACGTCGAGCGTCATCTGGGTGGGGGCGAGGTCAGGGGTGATGCGCGCGCCGTCGGGCGCTTCGATCATCACGGACTCGACATCGATCCGCGGCATCATCTCTTTGAGGCTGGTGACGACGATATTGAGGGCGCGGTGCACGGTGCGTCGCGCCAGGCCGGTGACGTCGATGAAGAACTGCCGCGTCTGCATAGTCACGCGGGTTGCTTCGCTGTTGATGATCGGCGGCATCGACAGCACGTTGCCCTCCCCGTCGCGCAGCAGCGGGTACTTGCTGAACGGCCTGAGCAAGTGCGCGTAGGCCTGCCCCGTCTTGTGCTTTTCGAGGATTCCCCGCGGCGTGAGCAGGCTGTCGGGATCGTTCGGGGGCAGACCGAGCGGGACAAACTTGAGGTCGTCCGGATCGACGGCGTCGTAGCGGAACGTCTCGCCCGCGAGCGTGTCGAGGTCGTAGACGCCGATCGAGGCGAGCTTGCGGTCGCGTCCGAGCGCCCAGTGCAGGTCTTCCTGGAGATTCATGACCATTTTGATGGTGTTGCTGTCGAGCTGGACGTTGCGGACCACGGCACAGGCGATATGCGGCCTCAAGCTGTCTTCGTTCGACAGATTCGGGTCCACTTTGACCTTGATCCGGGCAGCGGACAGGACGTACTCGGGCAGGCCGGCGGCGATGCCAAGATAGCTGCGGATATAGCGGGACATGCCGCCGGGGTCGAAGATATCGGGTCGCACGGGCAGCAGATCGAGGCGAAGGACCGTGTTAGGCCCCAGGTCGCCGAGGTCGGAAGGCGAAGCCCGGAAGTCCGCCCCGCAGTTGGAGCAGCTCAGCGGTGGACCCTGGGCTTCGGTGCGGTCATAGATCTTGCCGCACACGTTGCAGGTGTACTGCTGCATTTCGGCCACTTCCTCGACGGCGCAGCCCAGCTTGGGCAGGAGCTTGGCGAGGTCGTCGAGGGACATCGGCGGCGCGTCGTCGTCACGGGCGATACGCGGCAGCAGCATGTCAACCGGCATGTCTATGATCGGCACAGCGGTTCCTCTCGCAGCCACGGCATGGTGGCGAAGTACAGATCACCGATGGCCTCCAGACCGTGAATCATCATCGCCAGACGCTCCAGACCCAGGCCCCAGGCGAGCACGCGGTCGCTGATGCCGACCGGGAGCGTCACTTCCGGGCGGAAGATTCCCGACCCACCCATCTCGACCCACTCGCGGCGGTTCTCCAGGTAAAGGTGGACTTCCGCCGACGGTTCGGTGTAGGGGAAGAAGCTCGGCGTGACCTTCACCTTGGCAAAGCCCATCTTTCTGTAGAACGCTTGAAGCGTGCCGACCAGGCTCGCCAGGCTCGCTTGCGCATCGACGATAATGCCGTCCACCTGGTGGAAAACCGGCAGATGCTTGTAGTCGGCGGTCTCGCGGCGGAACACCGGGCCGATGGTGAAGTATTTGCCGGGGCGGCCCTGCGTGTGGCCCGCCAGCGCCCGAATGGTGGCCGCCGTCGTGTGCGTGCGCAGCACGGGCTTGGCGGCCAGATCGCGGTCCCAGCGGTACTGCCACCCGGTCGAGCCGCTGTCGCCGCCGTTCTCGTGCGTGGCGCGTACGCGCTCGACCAGCTCGTCCCGCGGCAGCTTGGAGCAGTCGGGACGTGCGACGTAGAAAGTGTCCTGCATGTCGCGGGCGGGGTGGTCCTGCGGCTGGAAGAGAGCGTCGAAGTCCCAGAAACTTGATTCCACCCACGGACTGCTGATCTCCTCGAAACCCATCTCCAGGAACACACGCCGAACCTTGTCCAACGTCCGCTGGAAGGCGTGCTCCTTGCCCGGATGCAGCTTCTTGGCGGCCAGGGTGACATCGTACGGCTGAAGATCGACTTGGCGCCAGCCGCCCTCGGCAAGCAGATCAGGCGTGAGCTGGGTGACCGTGCGGCGACCCTTGACGCCCTCAGCCAGCAGCCGACGACCGGCGTCGGTAAGCGACACCTGCCGCTCGGTGCGCTGCTTGAT
>JAUWXH010000251.1 GCA_030616465.1 Planctomycetota bacterium
GCCCAATTCGCGAAGTTCTGCGTCAGCCCGCGTTTGATGGGACTTTGAATGCTGGCCGAGGCGGCGGGCTCAATCAGCTCGTAGATCGTCGGCTCGTCGAAATCGTGGTTGACGTCGCGGTAGTGCTCGATCGTACCGTAGTCCCGGTAGAGCCGCGCGCCGCGGTCGAACCATTGGTTGCCCGTGATCCCGTGGCGTGCAGGGCTTACTCCGGTCGCGTAGGTCGTCAGAACCCCATATGTAATGCTGGGGAACTCGGTAACGGCGTGTCGAACTTGCGTCCCACCTTCGACGAAGCGCGTCTGTATGTTCGGCAACCAGCCCGCGCGGCACCCCTGGCGAACCAGGGCAGCCGACATCCCATCGCACAGGAACAGCACGACACCCGGCCGCGGTCGCTCCACGTCCGGCCGCAAGCGCACGCCCAGGGGGCCTCCCGGGCCGCAGCCGCTGGCCGCCAGCAACAGCAGCAGCCCCGCGGGCGCAAACGGCCACGCGGCCTGAGCAGTACGGTAAGCCCCTCGCATAGGCACCCTTCCCGGGGTTCAAGACGTTTTCGGCGGGCCGGAGCACAACGATCGGCTCCGCGAGCGAGCATTATCCGCATTCACAGATGCACTTCAACCCACCGAACGCCGGGCCCGAGTTGAAAACGCGGAAGCGGAGGGATAGAGTCCAATAGCAACCTTGAAGAGCGCAACGAACTGGTCGGCTGGACAAGGCATTTCTGCAGATATCGCGTACGAGGGCAGGAAAATGAGAAGGTTTTTGGCAGCCGCGGCAGCGTTGGCCCTGTGCGCCGGCGTGTACGCCGACATCGAGGCCTATCTGGATTGCTACTACCAGGCGACAGTCCCGCCAGGCGACGACAGTTACGTTCCCGATTTCAACGATGGAACCTACTACACCGTTGACCTGCGGGTTATCGTCTGGAACGACGACGACTGGACGAGCTCATGCGCAAGGGCAACCATCGAGAGCGGGGTATTCTTTGAGCACCCCTTGGGCGATGACACACCGCCGCTGGCAGGCCTCGTCGGCATCTACCCGGCGCTGGAGTTCGACTCCTTCTACGCCTCGACCAGGGCGGACCCCCGCAACCAGCCTCCATATGCGGATCCGTCCGGCCAAGGGGGCTACAACGAGCCGCAGTTGCGGGTCAACGAGGCGTGGTGGACCACGCCTCCGAACGCCGGTGACGGAGACTTCCTCAACGCGCGCTATACAGTCCACGCGTTGCCCGATGAGCTCCCAGTGACGTTCCACATCGAGGGCGCCAACACGACCTTCGACGGCGGTGGGACGCTGTACCCGTTCGACCTGACGTGCGTCATTCCCGAGCCCGGCTCGCTAGCGTTGCTGGGTCTGGCTCTGGCTCTTATCCGTCGTCGCTAACGCGCGGGAGCGATCACGCCGAGCCCCAGGTCCGGGCGCGTCGTTTGGCCGGCCCGGGGCCTGTCGCGCACGCGGCGGGCGGTGCGTCCGCCCAGGGAAAGGGTAGACGGCCCATTTGGGAAATTCCCACTTGAATAGGCGCACGCGGCGCGGTACTCTGCAGCAGTCAACTCGTGTAGGGCAAGACAATGGAGGCATCAGGCGACCAATTCACTCTCACCAAGTCATGTGAAAGGAGAAGAAGATGAGCAAGGTTTTAGCAATGGCTGCGGCGTTCGCACTGTGCTCCAGCGTGTACGCTGATATCGAGACGTTCATGGACTGCTACTATCAACCCACGTGCAGTGACCCCACGTTCCCCGATTGGCCGTGGAACTACTACGTGGTTGACCTGTACGTAGGGGTGTCGAACGACGACGAGTGGACGAGTTCCAGCGCGACGGCCACCATCGATGGGGCGGAGTTTTTTGAGCACCCGATAGGTGACGATACGCCGCCGCTGGCGGCCCTCGTCGCCATCTACCCGGCACTGGAGTATGACTCCTTCTACTGTACGACTGAGGCCGACGCCGGCAACCAGCCACCCTACAAGGACCCGTCGTTCGCCGAGATTACGAACGAGGACCAGTACCGCCAAGCCACCTGGTTCGACACGCCGCCGAACGGCGGCGAGGGTACGTTCCTCATCGCGCGCTACACGATTCACGCGCTGCCGGAAGAACTGCCAGTGACGTTCCACGTCTGGGGCGCCCACACGGGGTGGTACCCAGGTTGTCCATTCGAATTCACCTGCGTGATTCCTGAACCGGCCACGCTGCCGTTGCTGGGTCTGGGATTGGGTCTGATCCGTCGTCGCTAGTCCGCGCTGCCGGTCGCGCCACTGGACAGGTCACGCCGTCGGGTCGGCTGTGAGCGTCACCACCCACCGTCGCGCGCGTACGGATTAGGTGACCCCGTGGCGCCGTTGATGGTTCCGGCGGCGCGGAGCGTACGGGCCAGCTCGATGCCCATCGCGCAAACGTCCGGGGCGTCGTCGTGCCGGGCCTTGGGGAAGTGTAGAAATTGCGACTCGATCTCCGGGGCCAGCGTCGCCGGCAGACGAAACGTCCCGTTTTCGTAGAACGGCGACGAGCCCTCGATCCGGGCGCGCTTGTTCACCGTCGTCCGGATCGACACGATCGGCATATAGAGTTGCCGGCGGCGACTGTGCTCGTCGAGGATGTCCTTGAGCGCGACCTGGTAGGCGACCGTCTCGATGCCGATCCTGACCGGTTTCCATCGCTCAAACGCGGCCGTGATGCGCTTGATCTGATCGACGATGCCGATGCGTTCCAGCTTCAGCGCGCGGGTGTAGATAACGCCAGTGTGGCGATCGATGCTTCCGACCCAGAGGGCGAAGTAGTCCCCGCCGCTGACACCGGTCGCCGGATCGACCGCCATGAGCGTGATGAGCTCCTTTCCGGCCAGTTCATCGGGATCAAAGCGTTGCAGCCACTCGGGGCGGAAGGCGCGGATCGAGTCGTCGATCGGGTTGGCCAGGTACTCCTGCTCGAAGGCGAGCGTGCCGACACGTTCGCGTTCCTCCTGCAGCCGCTCGACCGGCCAGCGGTCCGGCCAGACGACCTTCAGGTAGTACTGGTCGTCCTCGGCGAGCTCGGCCTCGAGCGCGCGATAGACTTTGTAGTCCCAGCGCGGGAAACGCGTTTTGTCACGCAGATTCGCCAGCAACGAGTCGTAGTGGATCAGCGAGCCGAGCACGACCAACTGTCCGGCGGGGGTGAGGGCCGGCATCACGACCCGGCGTAGCCAGTGCTCCAGTTTCCGCCGGCCCTCGGGCGAGGCCACCTGTTCATCCTTTTCGATGTCGTCGCAGATGATCAGATCGGGCCGGTGTGGTCCCACCCGGGCCCCGCGGAAGCCTGCCCCGGTGCCCTTGGCCTGAACGGTGACGCCGGCCGCGGTCGTGAAGAACGACTCCGTCCATTTCGACCGGCTCGGCCGTTTAGCCTTCTTTTTCTTTTTCTTCTTCTTCTCCTCCTCCTCCTTCTTCTTCACCCTCCCTGCCTTTGTGCCTGTGTGCCTCCGTGCCTTCTTCTTGGCCCCTTCTTCCACGCACAGATCGCCATACCTCGCGATGATCCGCTCATTGGTCTCCAACTCGTTGCGGATGTCGCGGACGAACTGGGTGGCGAGTGAGGCCTCGTGCGTGATGACGACGATGTTCCGTCGGCGCTGCTCGCAGATACACCACAGCGGATAGGCCAGGGCGGCACAGGTGCTCTTGGCGTGCCCGCGCGGTGCAACACGGGCGATCAGACGGTTTCGGGGATTCTCCAGATCGGCCATCAGCTCGGCATGGAACGGGGCCGGCTCGTTGGTGAAGTATTCCGGCAGATACTTCCGGGCCCAGCGCAACGAGGCGGGGTGATCGGGGTGCTGGTTGCGCGTAGGTTGCCGGGTGCTCATCTTGGCGCAAGGGAGTATAGGGAGCCCGTTCTAGCATCTCTAGAACGCGGCGCGGGCTGCGTGGAATTGACCGGCTTCTGCAAGCCCCTGACGCGTTTTGCCAGCGAGCGAGCTCACGCCCCACGCCACGCCGTGCGCAAATCGCGTCGTCACCACTGTAGTGATAGACCACCGCGGATGTCAGATCTGGCGATTGAGCTGCTTGCGAGCGGCTTCGACCGTGTTGCGCAGGAGCGTGGCGACCGTCAGCGGGCCGACGCCGCCGGGAACGGGCGAAATCGCCGCCGCCACCGGCGAAACCGCCTCGAAATCCACGTCGCCCACGGTGCGCCGAACCTCTTTGCCGTCGGCGTCGCGCTCGACGACGGAATTGATGCCCACGTCGATGACCACCGCGCCGGGTTTGACGTATTCGGCCCCGATCGCCCGCGGCTGGCCAATGGCGACCACCAGGATGTCCGCCGACCGCGTGTGCGCCTCCAGCTCGCGCGTCTCGATATGACATGCGGTCACCGTGGCCATCTGGGTCGTCAGGAACATCGCGATCGGGCGGCCGGCAATGCGGCTCTGACCGACCACCACCGCCCGGGCGCCCCGCACAGTCGCGCCGCTGCGACGAATCAGCT
>JAUWXH010000391.1 GCA_030616465.1 Planctomycetota bacterium
GTTTTGAAAGCGATGGATCTCCTCGAGCGACAGGCGCTCGCCGTCGAAAGCGCCGAGCATCGCCCGGCCGCTGGAAGCCCCCAGATCGAATGCCAGATAGTTCGCTGTCGCGGTCATCCTTCCTATCCTTCAGCTTCCGCGACTGATGCCCACGGTGCCTGCTTCCGTTCCTTCAAGACCTCTACGCATATCTGTCTGTCGAAGCTGGCTTCCTGGCCCTCCTGTTTTTGGCGACACGTTCCGCGTAACCGCTTTCCCGGAACGCCAGCAGCGGGTCGGCCGGCAGGTTGCGCCTTTGACGCCATTCGGCCAACAGCAGCCGCACGTCGGTCTCATACGCATCCTTGAGAATCCGTTCGGCCAGCACAAGGTCCTCCCGCTCTTGCGCCCGCGCCAACGCACCGTGATCCACTAGCAGCGCTTTGGCAAGGTGCTCCTGCGCGCTCATCACCGTCTGGATCATCGCCTCGATCTTCGGCTTCAGGTTGTGCGACTGGTCCACCATGTAGGCGATGTCCAAGTCGTGGCCGCGCTCTACTTCCGCGCCCACGATCTCGTGAAAGATGCGGAAAAGCTGATACGGATCAATGCTTCCCATTGTCAGATCGTCGTCGGCATACTTGCGGTCGTTGAAGTGAAAGCCGCCCAGCATCCCCTCGTCGATGAGGAACGCCACGATGTGCTCGATGTTGCAGCCCGGCAGGTGATGTCCGGTGTCCACCAGCACTTTCGCCCGCGGCCCGGCCTGTTTGGCGAACACGTACGCCATCCCCCAGTCCGCGATGTCGGTGTGGTAGAACGCCGGCTCGAACGGCTTGTACTCGACCAACATGGTCATGTCGTTCGGCAGCGCGTCGTGGACTTGGCGCAGTGCGTCCTGAAACCAGCGCTTCCGCTGACGGATGCTCGCCTGGCCGGGGTAGTTTGTGCCGTCGGCAAACCACAAGCTCAGCAGCGTCGAGCCGACCTGCCGACCCATCTCGACGCTGTCGAGGATGTGCCGGACAGCGCGGCGGCGGATCGCCGGATCCCGGTTGGCCACCGAGCCGTACTTGTAGCATTGGTCCTGAAAGACGTTCGGATTAATGGAGCCAATGCACAGGCCCAGCTCTTCCGCGCTCTGCCCGACGGACCGCAGGTCGATCCCCGGCGCGAAATCCCAGAGCACGTGCACGGCCACGGCGGGGCAGCAACCGGTGTATCTGTGCACCTCGGCTGCGTCGGCCAGCTTCTCCTCGATGGTGGTGGCCGCCGCGTCTTGCAGGAATTTCCCAAAGCGTGTGCCAGTGTCGCCGTAGCCCCAGGAGGGCGTTTCGATTCGGAAGCGCTCGAGCCGGTTCGCAAACGTCTGTTCATCAACGTGAGCGGGGAGCTTCATGCTCGCCTCCAGGATTTGGGGACTGGTCTCGTTAGAACCGCTTCATCAACGCCAAGCCGGATGCCCCGGTTTCCGGGTCGGCGAACGGCACTAGCTTCATCCCGAAGATCTCGGGGAACTCGGCCTTGTTGTCACGGGCGACCGACGTGCCCACAACGTACCCCAGCATCGCACCGAAAACCACGTCCGAAACGTCGTGCTCGCGCGAGTCGATCCGCTGGTAACCCACCAGACCCGCAAGCGCCAATGACGGCACGCCCACCCACGGACCGTAGTGCTCGTTCAGCACCGCCGCGGCGGTGAAGGCGCTCGAGGTATGCCCGCTAGGCCAGCCGTAGCGTTCGCCGTTGGGCGAGCGCGTGTTCGTCGCGCCCTTGAGAACCAGCGTCGTCGCCCCGTTAACCGCCAACGCCTGCACCAGCGACTTGGCGACCTCGTGCTGCTTGACGTCCTCGGTCAGGGCGCTGGTCAGCCACAGCACGCCGGTGGCGGCGAAGTGCGTCCCCGGGTTACCGAGGATCTGGAGCGGTTCGTCCATATCGCCGAGTTGGCGGTGGCCCCTGACGCGGCCGCGAATGGTGTGGTCCACGCCGGTTTCGCGGATCGCCACGCTCACCCCCATGGTCGCGGTGATGACCAGGGCGTTCTCCAGATCCCAGAAGGACGTCTTGAACCCGCGCCACAAGTCGCGCCGGCCCAGCGACTTCGCCTCATAGCCCATCTGGTGCCAGATGTCTTTGCGCCAGTAGCCCTCCGGCACACCCGTGCCTTGCGTGGTCGCAGGCTGCGTCTGCGACGATTCCTGGTCCGCGATCGGGTACATCCCCAACGCCGGATAGTCCGACGCGGTTCCCCTGTCGTTGCAGGAAATTGTGGGCCAACCCGCACTCGTCGCCGAGGCCGCGATCCCCAAGGGCGACGACCCGTACGCCACGCGTCTTGCCGAAGCCCTGACGGCAAGCTGCTCGGCCTGGGCTGCCGAGTAATGCTCAATCGCACCGCGGAGCTCGAGCTCCCTGACGACGGCCGACCGGGCCGTCCCACAGCCGGCAACAAGGCCGCCGGCCAGCAGCAACAAGCCACCGAACGAATAGCCGCTGGCCGCCACTCTCCCAAACCATCTCACCGATTCGCTCCTGGGAGGTAAGCGTTTCAGACCGCGAACAGATGGCGATTGTAACCGCCGCCCCGGGCCGCCGCACGCATTGTGCCGCCCGCCGTCTTGCACACAAGACCCCCTTGACCGACGATGGATAGGTCCGCTTCGGGAACCAGCCCATGCCCACACGCGAACCGGAACGTCTTTCGCTCGCCGATCTGCCCACGCCGCTGATCCGCCTGACGCACCTCGAACGCGAGCTTGACCGCGCGCGGATCTGGATGAAACGCGACGACCTGACCGGTCTGGAACTCTCCGGCAACAAGGTGCGCAAGCTGGAGTTCGTCGTCGCCGAGACGCTTGCCGCCGGCTGTGACACGATCGTCACCGAGGGCACCAGCCAGTCGAATCACTGTCGGGCGACGGCCGCGGTCTGCGCGAAGGTGGGCCTGCGGTCGGTGCTGCTGTTTCGGCCCGAGCCGAGCGGCGTGCCGCAAGGTAATCACCTGCTCGACGTGCTGTTCGGCGCGCAGACCCGCTCGTTTTCGCGCGAGCGGTTCGAGGCCGAGCATGACCAGATCGTCGAGCAGACACTGGCGGAGCTCGTCGCCGCCGGCCATAAGCCCCGCTGGACGCCGATGGGTTCCTCCGAACCGCTCGGCTGCTGGGGATACG
>JAUWXH010000378.1 GCA_030616465.1 Planctomycetota bacterium
GCACTTCGTCGCTGCCGAGCAGCTCCCAGCCGAGGCCGACGATTTCCGGGCTGAGCAGCGGGGCCGTGATGTGCTGCCACTCAGACCACACGGTCTTGTTGCGCCAGCCAGCTGAGGGTGCCGCATCGACGTCGGCCACAAGAACAGCGTCGCCGAGCTCGAACGTCAGGCTTTCCTCTCCCCGTTCGACTCGCATCGTTCCGATTGCGTCCCACGAGACGGTCAGTTCAATCACGTCCGCTTGCTCACCGATGGTCTGCGCGAACCGGCACCGCCAGGTCGGGTCTCCAACGGGAGTTTCCACTTCGCCAGCCGGACGACGAGCCGAATGGCGCTCGAACAGCTTGCGGATTTCGGCGTGGTTATGCGCGAGGTCGAGGACGTAGGGCTGCGGCATGCGCAGCGGCAGGCGGTCCAGACGAACTGCCGTAGTGATCTTGCGCCCGTCCCGGCGCAGCACGATCGAAACCGACCAGTCGGCCGGCAGCGTTGCCAGAATGTTGTTGACGTCATTCGGCGTGCGCACGCGCCGGCCGGCGAGCGCGAGCAGCTCGTCGCCGAGCTGGATGCCGGCCCGCTCGGCCGCCGACAGGCCCTGGATCGCGTTGAAGATCAGCTCGTCCCCGGCAAGCTGCACCGTTGCCCCCAGCGTCCCGTGCTCACAGAGTCGACCGGCCTGCAAACCCGGCAGAAAACGCTTGATCTGGTTGATGCTGACGGCGTAGCCCAAGCCGACGTTCACGCGTCTGCGCTCGCCGTCGTCAAACGAGGCCCGCCCGTTGATGCCGAGCACGCGCCCGGCCAAATCGAACAGCGGGCCGCCGGAGTTGCCCGGGTTGATCGAGGTCGAGACCTGGATGCAGTCGGCGTATTCGAGCAGGCTGCCCTCCTGACCCCGACCGTACTGGTAGCGGTGCAGCCCGCTGATGACACCCAACGTGATCGTCGGCGCGAAGTCTTCCGCCACCATGAACGGATTGCCCATCGCGGCGACCCACTGGCCGACGCGCAACTGATCGGAATCGCCGAGCGGGGCGAAGTCGAAGCGGTCCTTGCCTTCGAGCTTGAACAGGGCGACGTCACCGCCGGGGTCGATCCCCAGCAGTCTCAGCGGGTAGAGGCGTCCGTCCGCCAGCCCGCCGTAGCCGCGTCGCGTCTGCAGAAACTCGGCGACGACGTGGAAGTTGGTCAGTCCGTAGCCGTCTTGGTGGATGACGACGCCGCTGCCGCCGCGGCTCAGCTCGCGATCAGCGAAGATGCAGACGACGGCCCGGGCGGCCTGCTCGAACACGGCCACACGTCGGGCTTCGTCGGCCCGGACGGCGGCCAGCGCCGCGTCGTCGTCCTGCGCTACCGCAGATGCCGATAGCGCGAAAACGACGCATACGGTGGACAACAATTCGCTATGCCCTATTCGCAATTCGCCGTTCACCTTCACCGGATCAGCCGGGCGAATGCCCAACAGGCATGATCCGAAAGATCGAGGTCCTGGTCGTAATCCACGATCAGCACCAATTCCGCGATGCCGCCGATGTCCACGAGCACCTGCCGCGGTGCATCGCCGCCGCGGACGCCGGCAGCCTCCCAGAGCACCTCCCCGTCGCCGATCACGCGCAGCGCCACGCAGCCGCGGCCGTCCATCTCATCGACAATCCCGGCTTCGGCCGCAAACTGCCGAAACGCACCGTCGATCCGGTACGCCAGCCCTGCCCGGCTGTGCATGGTGATGCCTTTGGTATAGCGGCGGCCGCCGAGCCGGATCGGCTTGCCCGTCAGCGTCTTGTCCCGCGCGAAGTCCCAGTGTTTGTCGAAGAACGGGTGGAACTCGTAGTGCCGCGGCTCGAGGTCCGAAAGGAAAACCAGCCGCTCGCTGCGACAGTCGATCCGCTCCACCCGCGACCAAGGCAAAACCAGGTTGTCGAAAACGCCCGATTGCAGCGTGAGCGATTCGTCGTCCCCTGCCGCAACGCGTCCGGCGAACACGTCTCCGCCAAGCAGGGTGATGATGCACGATGCGCCCCGTGGCGTAGGCCGAGCGAAGACCAGACCCCCGACACGCTCCCACGGCAAAGCCACCTCGCGGCCGCTCCAGTTGAACAGCACGCGCTGCGGGTCGATGCGTTTCACCGTGCCGCGCAGTACGACCACATCTTCCCCCCGGGCGACGACCACCACATCCTGTGAGTCTTCGCTTGATTGTCGGGCCGCCGTGATTTCGCGTCGCGCCGCTTCGCTGGCCGAGGTCGAGACGATCGCTCGGACCGCGTCGGTGGCCAGTCGGCAAGTCCGGCTTCCCCAGAGGCGTACGACCAGCTCCTCTGCGGAGGCGTTCGTGATGCGGCCGGAAAACAGCGAACCGTCCGCCAGCTCGAAACGCAGCGCTTCCTCCGCCGCTGGGGCGCTCGTCGGTCCACGTGGATCCAGTCGCCGAACGCTGAGAATGTCCGGCCAGGCCAACTCCGCCTTACCTTGCGGCGTCTGGAGGACGATGCGTGGCGTGACGGCGACCACCCGGCCGCGCACGGTGCGCCCGTCGAGGCGCGTCACCTCGACCTCCACGGCCGAAGCCGGCAGGGCACCCAGCAGCGCGACTACCAGCAAGCGGGTTGTTCGAATGACTGCGGTCATCGCAGACCCAGTTCCTCTGAACGCTGTGCGCTACTCCTTCTGTTCCGCCAGCGAGCGGTAGTATTGCTCGACCAGTTGCCGGTAGCGCGACGGGAACCGCTCACGTAGCGATTGCAGAATTCTCTCGCGTTCGGCGGGCGGCAAGCGGCCCCAGGCCTCGCCCGGGTGCGCAGCGGGTGCCTCGTGCAGATCACCGACACGCCCAGGGCCTTGGGGTGCCCGCGAGGCTCGCGCGGGTCGCCCGGGCGTTGACTTCGGCAGCCCGCCGCCGACACCGCGCTGTGACTGCTCGGCCTGCTCAGCCTGCTTGATCAGGTCGTCCAGCAGCGCGACGATTCGCTCCTGGCGGTCGCGGACGCGCTGCGTCACGTCGGCCGCCTTCAGCCGATCGGCGGCGTACGTCATCAGCGTCGCCACCTCTTCCAGCGTGCCCTGATCACGCCGTTCGATCTCTAGCAGCAGTTGCCGGGCGGCGAATTGCACCGGCTCCGGCGCACCGGGGTACCGGGCCCGCAGCTCTTCCAAGGACTTCATCGCCGCCCCAATGTGCAGGTTGCGGGCCTGGCAGTGCCCCTTGAGCAGCCACAAGTGCGGGGCATACGGGGTGTAAGCTGCC
>JAUWXH010000392.1 GCA_030616465.1 Planctomycetota bacterium
CACGGTGCAAAGCGACCGTACCGGCTTGCCGCCCTCCGGGTATACACCGGTCCCCGAGCGGGTATAATGTCGATGGTTGCGAGCCGAGGGCAGGCGGCGAAGGCACTCTCTCATCGCCGGGCCCCGCCGACAGGTGCACGGATGCCGCGTCGAGCTGCCACGGAGTGTGCCCACCGGGAGGCGGTGGAAGCGCTCGCCCACGATGCGCTGCCCGACGATCAGCGGCCGCATGCCCAGCAACACCTTGAGCACTGTGGACGGTGCCGCACCTTCTTCCGCAAGCAGACCTCCGCTTGGTTCCCCACGCTGGAAAACTACACCGTCGTGGAAAAGATCGGCGAAGGCGGGTTCGGCGTGGTCTACAAGGCCGTCCACCACGCCAAGCAGCGCACCGAAGCGCTCAAGATCCTCTTCGGGCGCACGCCGCTGCGCACGGCCTACTTCGAGAACGAGGTGCACCTGATCGCTCGGCTGCGCCACCCCAACATCGCCACCCTCTACGACGCGCGACTCAAGCGCCCGCCGCTGTATTACACGATGGAGTTCGTCGAGGGCGAGCGCCTCGACCACTACCTTAAGTCGCACAAGGTCTCGCTGGCCGAACGGATTCGCATCATCAAGACCGTCGCCGAAGCGATCGGCTACGCGCATTCCGAGGGGGTGGTGCACCGGGACATCAAGCCGCAGAACATCCTGATTGACGCCGCCGACCAGCCACGCATCGTGGACTTCGGCATCGCCAAGAAGTTGGCCCTGGCTGAGCAGGAGGTTGCCGACGGGGAGCCCAGCCCGGGTCCGCCGGAGGGTGCCGTCGGCACGTTGGGGTACATTGCCCCGGAGCAGACCGCCGGCCGCCCCGTGGACGCGCGCGCCGACGTCTTCTCCCTGGGGACCTTGCTCTTCCATTGCGTTACCGGCGAGGCGGCCCGCTGGGCCACGGACACCACCCTGCTTGGAAAGGTGCTGCACGAGCGACAGGTCAGTCGGGCCGAGGACTTGGTGGCGATCATTCATCGCGCCGTCGAAGCGGAGCCCGAGCGTCGCTACCCCACCTGCGCAGCTTTCGTGCAAGACCTCGGAAACTACCTTGAGGGCCGTGCCGTCCAGGCGCATGAGGGCCATTCGGTGGCCTACCAGGCGGCACGTGTCGCCGCCTACGAGTCGCTCCACCACCCCTATCTCGTTCGCGGGCTGTTGGTGGCTTGCGTGGCCGTGCTGCTGACGGCGGCGGCCTGGTCGTTCGGCATGCGCTGGTTCACACCCGGCACCGCCGACGGCCGCACCGTCCTGATCAGCTTCAACCAAGGCACGCGTCAGGCGCTGGCCGACCGGCGCATCGGCGCCGACCTGCCCGGCCTGAACCTGTTGAACCGCAAGAGTTGGCGTGTGCTGCACGGTCGCTTGATGGAGAAGCTCGCACAGGCCAACCCGCTGGTGGTTGTCTGGGACTACTACTTCCCCGACCGGCAGCCGGACTTTGACGATGCGTTCGTCCGCGGCATCCGGGCCCTGAGCGCGCCCGTCATCGTCGGCTGCCGCGATTTTGACGTGAACGGCCAGCCGCAGATGTGCCCGCGCATCCGCGACGCGGTGGACGGCTACGGCGCGCTGCCTTCGGTGCTCCCGGAAACGTACACCGGCGAGTTCGAGTTCGTGGGTTGCTTCCAGCGCGGGTTTGAGCGGCCGATTCCCGGGCTGGCGGTGGCCGGCTTCGCTGCGGCGCGCTTCCCCGACTGCTGGGTCGATCTGGAGATCAAGCCGCCCGATCTTCACCTGCGCTACCGCAAGCGTCGTCCCGATCCGGGGCAACCCCGCTGGCAGCGTGAGACCGACAAGATCCCCATCCACGGCATCGCCGAGCTGGATTCGCCGCGGGAGGGCCTGCTGCCGGGAGATCAGCCGGTCCACTTGCGCGTCCCGATCCAGCCCCTGGAAGAGTGGGACGCTCGGACGATCGCGTACGAAGATGTGCTGACCGCCGACCCGAAGCAGCTTCGGCAGTGGTTCGAGGGGCAGGTCGTGGTCGTCGGTCAGATGCTTCCGGGGCAAGACCAACATCTCACCGCGAACGGGGAGAGGCCTTTTGGCTGCCAGCTACAGGCCCAGGCGCTCGACGCCCTGTTTTCGCAGGCGTACCCACGTCGGCTTGCCCGGTCGTGGTTGGTCGTGCGCGTCTGCCTGTGGTGTGCCGCCGTTGTGATCTTGGCCAGTATATGGAAACCCCGCCCGAGACGTTCCCTGCGAGCGGTCACCGTGGTTTGCGCCGCCGTCTGCGCGCTGGGCGTCGCGATCGCT
This sequence comes from Planctomycetota bacterium, assembly GCA_030616465.1. Classification (GTDB taxonomy): domain Bacteria; phylum Planctomycetota; class Phycisphaerae; order UBA1845; family Fen-1342; genus JAUWXH01. Next base: position 2,296 of record JAUWXH010000392.1, read on the forward strand.
GTCTATGCGGCCGCGTGGGTTACCGAGCCGGTGTTGGTCGAGATCGCGATCGGCACCAGTTGCGTGTTGTCCGCCGGCAGCCTCGCACTACTGGCAAACGCCATCCGACAGCGACAATTGCAGCTTGCCCCTGAGGCGTTTCTCGTGGTCCCGGACCGAACCACGCTCGACAGCACGGTGTTGGCTGAAACGAGTCGCCCAGGGTGATCGCCTAGCCCCGACGGTTTGATTTGATGCGGCACGGCGGTGGGAGGCTGGCCGGGATGTCGGCCGGACGTGCCGAGCTCAGAGCTGCACGGTCCCCTCTGCGTGGGGGCGACGCCGTGCCGGCGCGTCGTCCGACGGCCCGCACATCGGCGGACCCCACCACTAGTCAACCATCACGCGACCACCGCCGCGACCGTCAGACAAGCGCCGTCGGCTAGGCCGACCAGGCCGCCAGTGCCGCCAGCCCGGCGATACACAGCCCCCACAGCAAGGCGGCGACGCACTCGCCCATCTGACGCTCGCGACGTGTGAAACGTGGATCGAGGATCGCGCGCACCGCTATCCCTCAACTCCCAGAATCACGTAGTCGATTGCGCCGCTGATGAGCCGCCAGAGTTCGAGAATCCACGAAGGCATAACCGCACCTCCGCTTCTCTCAAAGCGCCTCGTCCCAAGTCGACATGTTTCGCCTCGAACTTCCCTTCCCAGATTAACGCGCCTCGCGTGCTTCATCGGGACGTTGCAGCACCCGCTTTAATAGCCCCGCCAGACGTGCAGGAATTGCGCGGCCTGTCGCGACCGCCGGGTCAGCGTGTGGCGAAGCCGTCCCCCTGCGTCGGTCGCACACATGCCG
>JAUWXH010000514.1 GCA_030616465.1 Planctomycetota bacterium
CAGACCGGAAGCGAACGCACAATCCAGGAATGGAAGTTCTCCGCCGGAACCGTCGCCAGCATCCCCGAGTGGTACGAGGGGCTCGACGGTCTGATCGAGCGTATGGCGGCGCAGGAGACGGAGCCGGTGCCAGGCGCGCCCGAGGCCACCGCCGCCGTGGTTGATGCTGAATCGCTCAGCACGCCGTACCACACGATGCGGTTCTTCCTGGAGAAGGCGACGGCGGCGCGCGGCGACGGGAAGTACTACGCCGAGGCCGTCGAGGCCCTGGACTTTTCCGGCGTGGCGGCCGAGCGGCTGAAGGAGGAGCTCGGGCTTGAAGACCCACAGGAGATTGCCGCGGCGTTGAAGCAGCGCGGCCCGGAGTACATCGGGAAGCTGAAGACCGACGAGGCGACGACCTATGTGGACGGTCTCGAACGGGTGCTTCAAGCGCTGCTCGACGCGGGCACGCTCGATCTGAGCAAGTTGCCGCGCGAGCCCGATCCCGAGCGCAAACCCACGTGGGCCATCACCCCGTCCGTGATTCTGGTGCGTCAGGGCGAGGGTTTGTGGCGTTTCTCGGAGCAGACGGTCAAGCGGGTGCCCGGGTTGGTGCGTGAGTTGGAGGAGGGGACGGGTGCCTTGCCATCGGCCGAGCCGACCGTCGGACCGGCCCCCGCCGTGACGGAGCGCAAGCCGACGCCGGCGGCTCCCGCCGAGGCGAAGCCGGTCAGCATCCCCACCGTCCCGCCCGAGACGGAGTCGCCGCGCGCCACGCTGGAGACGTTCCTCACTGCGATGAAGGTGAGCGACCTCAAGACGGCCACGGAGTGTCTGGACCTGTCACGGCTGAGCGTGCCGGAACGGGAGCTGGCGGTCGTCCTGGCCGGCAAGCTGTGGGTCGTGCTGACGCGGATGGAGATGCCCGTTTTGCAAGAGGTGCGTGTCGAGCCCGGCGGCGAAATCTACGAGCTCTTCTCGCACGCCGCCGGCCGCATTCAGATCGGCCCACAACGCACGGGGGACCGCCAGGGCGAGTGGCTGTTCACCCGTCGCACCGTCCGCGACGTCGAAAGCCTCTACGAGGAGTTCCTCAGCCGGCCGGCTCACGAAAGCTGGAAGGGCCAGCGGCTCTCGTTCCGGGCGCTGCCCTCGCTTTACATCCGCGAGTACGTCGTGCCGGCCACCTGGCGGGGACGGTTCCTGGGGCTGGAGGTTTGGCAGTGGATCGGCGTGTTGCTGGTGCTGCTGCTCGGTGTGGTGATCCGCCAGCTTTGCGGCTTCCTGCTCCCGCGCATCAGCCGACGTCTGCTGGAGGCCGAGGGGGTAGCGATGCTGCCCCAACTGGCCCGCAAAGCGCTGATGCCGGCGTCTACCTTTGCCATGCTCGTGGCGCTGTGGGGCGGCATGCAGTTCCTGGACCTGGGTGCCACCGTCATGAGCTGGATCTGGTGGCTGCTCAAGCTGGCGATGTCGGTGGTCGGCGTGTACGCGGCCTATCGGCTTATCGACGTGGTGATGAGCTGGGTTTCGGCGCGGGCTGCCAGAACGCCGTCGCGCATGGATGACGTGCTTGTCCCCTTAATTCAGAAGACCTCGAAGGTCATGGTCATTGCGCTCGGGTTAGTCTTCTTCGTCGGCCCTGCTTTGGGCATGCAGGTCACCCCGCTGCTCGCCGGTCTCGGCGTCGGCGGCCTGGCCATCTCGTTCGCGGCCAAAGATACGATCGCCAACTTCTTCGGCTCGCTCAACGTTGTGCTCGATCGCCCGTTCCAGGTCGGCGACTGGGTGAAGATCGGGAACACGGAGGGCACGGTCGAATCGGTGGGGTTGCGTAGCTCGCGCATCCGCACGTTCTACAACTCGCAGGTGATCGTGCCGAACGCCGAGTTGATGACGGCCATGATCGATAACATGGGCCGGCGGCAGTATCGACGCGTCCGTTGCATGATCTCGGTGACCTATTCCACCACGCCGGAACAGCTCGAGGCCTTCTGCGAGGGGATCCGTGAACTGATCCGTCGCCACCCGTACACGCGCAGGGATTACTATCACTGCTACGTGAACCAGTTTGCCGCCTCGTCGATCGACATCCTGCTGTATTGCTTCCACGAGGTGCCTGATTGGGG
>JAUWXH010000427.1 GCA_030616465.1 Planctomycetota bacterium
CCGACGTGGCCGCGGCCAACTTGTGGAGCGACTTCGTCTCGGTGCTGCTGGGTCTCGGTGACGGGACATTTGCCAACGCGGTGCATAACGATGCCGGCGACCACCCGTGGTCCGTAGCGATCGGCGACCTGGACGCCGACCAAGTGCCCGACCTGGCCGTGGCGAACGACTTCAGCGACACCGTTTCGGTGCTGCTGGGGGTCGGCGACGGGACGTTTGGCGCCGCGGCGCACTACGGCGCCGGCGACGGGCCTATGTCCGTAGCGATCGGCGACCTGGACGGCGACGCGTGGCCCGACCTGGCCGTGGCGAACTACAACAGCGACAACGTCTCGGTGCTGCTGAACCAGCTCGCCTGCCCCGGCGATATCGACGGCGACGGCGACACCGACCACGCCGACCTGGGTGCCCTGCTCGGCGCCTGGGATTCGCAACCGGGTGACCCGCACTGGAATGAGAATGCCGACCTCGACGGTGACGGCCACGTAAGTCACGCCGACCTGGGTATCCTGCTGAGCGACTGGGGCTGCGGGATGTAGGCGCCGGAGAGGAGCAAAGCACGATGAAACTGATTCAGAGCATGACAGTCATGGCCGTGGTATTGGCGGCAAGGACGGCCGATGCCGACACGATCTACGTTTGCTGGGACGCATTCGAGTGTCGCCCCTGCGGGGCTTCGGGTCTTGGTAACGGCTTTGGTCCAGGGGCTCGCGCCCCTGGCTACTGACTGACGCCCCTTCCGGGGCCAGGCTGATGAACGGACGGCGGGTAGGGCGTGCCGTGTACGCCGATGTCCGCGGTGGCCGAAAGCGGTCGGGTGGCACGGTCCGGCGGAGCCAGGCCGTGGTAGACCAGCGTCACCCATCCCCACGGCCTCGCTTCGCGAGACCGTGCCACCCAGCGGATGAAAGCGGGACATAATACTCTTTTCGGCCCGGCGGACGCCGTCAGGGAGACGTCACGGTTCGTATGTGAAGTTCACGTGCCGCACGCCGTGGCATGTCAGCGTGCATGAGCCCCGGAAACGGCCGGTGTCCACGTAGAAACGTTCGCCGCCGACGATCGAGATGTCGAAGTTGATCAGGTGAGCGTGCTGCGCGGAGCCGCCGCTGACGCCGTGCGGGGCGTGACAGGCGCTGCATGGCGAGCGCCCGCGGGCAATGTGCGTCTGGTGATGGGGGAAGCTCTCGTTGGCGAGGATCGAGTTGCGGTCGTGGCAGCGATAGCAGAGGGCATAGGCTTGCGGCGACTCGCTGGTGAAGTCGCGCGTCTCATAGCGCGCCGCGAGGAGGTAGTCAAAGCGGGAGCCGTGCGGGCCGTTGACTTGCGTGCCGCCGACGCCGATCGCATCCGGATCGTTGTGGCAATCCTGACAACTGATGAGCAGGCGCGTGCGGTACTGCGGCAGGAGGCTGGGGACCTCGCCGGTACGCCGGCTGGCAAACGCCACGGGATGGGCTGACGCCGCGGTCGGGAGGAACTGCCGGCGGACATTGCCGCCCGAATCCCGCTGTCGGACGATTCGGTCGGGGACAATCACCGGCTGGTCGGCGTGACAGCGGAAGCAGACCTCGTAGTAGAGCCGCGCTTCGGGTACCGGCAATCCGGCCAGCGTGATGCCGGGCACCTTTCGCATCGCCGGCGGAATCAGCGTGCCCTGACCAGCCACGGGCAACGGGCCTCGCAACACGTTCGCTGCCGCCGCGTGGGGGTTGTGGCAGTCGGTGCATTCGACGGTTCGCGAGAGGCGCAGGCGGCGCTCGGGCGGACGGGGGTGCTCGAATAGCCGATTGATCCGGTGCCCCGAGCGCTGGTTGATGACGCGGAGGATGTCCCGGCCCCCGATGCCGTCGTGACAATTGAGGCAGAGCTGCGAGGGTCGATCGTACAATAGCTGGTCGCGCCGCGGGGCACTGTGCGGAAGGTGACAGGACCGACAGGCGTTGTCCGCCATCGAGCGATATGGGAGTGCTTCGCCATTGGTGGCCGTCACCGGCACGCTGCGCGGGCTCAGCGCATGGGCACTGCGCCGCCAGCCGTCCATCGCATGGCAGGTAATGCACAACGCGCCCTGGCGCTCGGTGATCCGCAGGAAGTTGCCAAGCTCGTTGTTGTGCGGATCATGGCACGCAGCGCACTCCAGCTCGCCGCGCCGGCCGAGCTTGATCCGATGGTCGACCAGCTCGGGCGGCCTGATCTGCGGATCGCGGTTGGACAGGGCCCGGTCATACCGCAGACCGATCGGGTGGTCGTCGGACAGGTCGTTCGTGAGATTGGCGGGGCCCGAGGGAATGTACGGGTGCGTCATCAGGATCGGATCGGTGGGCGGCCGGTGCAGCGTCAGCCCGAGTGCAATGCTCCCGTCGTGACAGCTCAGGCACAGCTTGCTGGCGGCACCCGGCTGATCGATGCGGGCGTCCGTGGTCCTGCTGTCGTAAATGCGGTAGTGCGTGGTCGGATTGTGCCGATTCCACAGCGGCGCCGCCGGAGAAGCGTTGTGCGGCACGTGGCAGAAGATGCAGACGCGGCCTTCGTCGATAGCCCGGATCGGCCCGGGCCCGAATGTTGACAAATCATGCTTCGAATTGACGACGCGCTCGTCGGCCAAAGCCGAAGGCAGCCCCAATAACAGGCACAACAGGACCATCACTAGCGCTACCATGACGCGTCCTCCGGCAAGTATTGGAACACCTGGACGCGACGGTTTTGGCTGTCCGCGATCCAGATGCGGTCCTGATCATCGATCGTGATCCCGGAAGGCAGCGAAAACTGCCCCGGGCCCTGCCCCGCTTGTCCGAGGGCCATCAGCAGACGCCCGTCACGATCGAAGATCTGCACGTTTTCGAACTGGTTGTCGAGCACATAAATGTGCCCCTCGGAATC
>JAUWXH010000316.1 GCA_030616465.1 Planctomycetota bacterium
CGACGCCGAAGCCGGGCTCCGAGAGATCCATCCACCCATGCGCGCACACTTCGAACATGGCCCGCTCCCACGACGTGTTGCGATGGGTAGGCCGCTCGACGTGCCCGAACTGGATCTCGTACGTCACCCGCCGGGCGCGGACGTCCACCGGAAACAGCGCCCGCAGCAGCCGCCGACTCTCACGCCACTCCACGCGGGTGTGTACATCCACGCGGGGTGAGCCGGCTTCGAGAACGAAGCGCTGCGTAATGTGGCTATTGTGCCCGAGCGGGCGCGCCACCTCGATTGTCGCCCGCAGCAGACCGTCCTCGACAACGCGCCAGCTTTCGGCCGGGTTCTCCAGCGCGTAGGCCTTGTCCTCATATTCGGCGTTAAGCTCCCAGGCTTCCCAGGCGCGCGGCCGATCCTCGTACAGCACGAGCTGATTCAGCGGCTCCGGCGAGCCGTCGGCCCGCCGCGCACACGCGTCGCGTTCGCAGCCGGCCCGTTTCAGGCTGGTCAGTGAACCCGCTTCACTGATCGTCGCTTCGACAATCCCGTTAGACAGCGTGCGATCGCGGACGCACGCCGGCGCGACGTCGGTCTCCTCCGCGCGGTCCACGACCGCGGCGCCCAGTGCCGGCACATCTTTCACGTAATGCAGCCGCCCTTCGCACTCCACGACGCCGGACCGTGCGGCACACGTCGGGTTGAACACGATCATCGGGGCTTGCAGGCCGCTCGTGTCCGCGCTGTCGGCCCAGCGGCGGATGCCCTCGTCGGTGAGCGCGTCGCAGATCTCGCGGACGCGCTCATGTTGACGGCGGGCATCCTCGTAAACAGCGGGGATCGACGATCCCGGCAGGATGTCATGAAACTGGTTCAGCAGGACGAGCTGCCAGGCCTCATGCAAACGACTCTGCACAGCCGCCGCCCGCTGCGCTTCGAGCGGTGCCGGTCCTGCGCAGGCCAGCCACTCGGCGACGCGCAGCGCCTGTTCGGCACGCCGATTGGCCCGCTTGAGCCAAGCCTGTGTGGTGTATGTGCCGCGGTGACACTCCAGGTACAGCTCGCCGTCCCAGACCGGCAAATCCCGCCGCTCGGCCCGCAGCGCTGCGCACCGCCGATGCAGCTCGTCGCAGAAGGCGTCCGCGCGCGTGAGCGTGACGTTGGGCAGGCCCTCGCACTGCCGCGCCAGCCAGGCATTGTGGATCATCCAGTCGGTCGGGCCGCCGCCTCCGTCGCCGAAACCGAACGGCTGCAGCCAGACCTCGGTACGCGCCTGGTCCTTGCGGGCCGCGTTCTTCTCGCCGCGCTGAAGCTCCGCGGGTGTGTTCGTACTGGTGTAGTCGTGTCCCGGCGTGCAGTGCGCCAGAATCTCCGTCCCGTCGATGCCGCGCCAGCGGAAGTTCACCAGCGGAAACTCGTTGCTTTCGTTCGAGGCCAGCTTGTTCGTGATAAACGTGTCCAGGCCTGCCAGCGCCATGATCTGCGGCAGCGACGCCGGAAAACCGAACGTGTCCGGCAGGTACAAGAATCGCTGTTGCCCCTGTTCGCCGAATCGTTGCTGCCAATAGCGCGTGCCGAGCAGGATCTGCCGCACGAGCGACTCGCCCGAGGGGGCGTTGCAATCCGGCTCGACCCACATGGCCCCACCGGCTTCCCAGCGTCCCTCCCGAACCCGTTGGGCGACCCGCTCGAACAGCTTCGGCGACGCGTGCTCCACCCAGGCGTATTGCTGCGCCTGGCTGCACAGGAACAAGAACTCCGGATACCGGTCCATCAGCCCCAGCACGTTCGCGAACGTCCGCAGACACTTGCGTTTCGTCTCACGGATGGGCCACAGCCAGGCCGTGTCGATATGAGCGTGTCCGGCAGCGTAGCAGCGCGTCGCCGCCTCGGCGGCATTGGCGCGCAGCGCTTCCTCGAGAATCGCCAGGGCGGCAGTTGCTGTGGCGGGTACGTCCGTATCGTCGATGCCCTCGGTCGCCCGGCGCAGGGCGTCGTTGAGTTGTTGCCCCCGCGCGCTGTCGTCCGCCGACAGCAGCAGGAGTTGCCGGGCGAACTCGTACGTACGCCACAGTCGCCAGGCGATCGCGTCGTACACCGCCAGTTCGCAATGTTCGAGCCGGCCCGGCTTGGACTCGCTCCAACGACGAGAGTCCTCCGATTCGAGTGGCTGGAAGGTGGCGATCCCGAAGGGGTTATTGCAGGCCGCTTCAACGTAGAGGCGCACCTCTTCACCGCCCCCGGCACGGTCATACAGTAACGCTGCGTCCCGGTTCGGATCGAAACCCTGTCGCGGGGCGGCATCCTCCCACAGCAGCGCTTCGGTCCCGCTGGAGAAGCGCAGGGCGACGCACTTGCCAGCCATCTCTAGCGGCACCCGCCCGGAGATTCGGAACCACGCGGTAGACCAAGCCGGGCCCCAGCGCCAGCCGATGGCGACCGGCTCGTAAGCCGCCTGCACGGCCTCGTCGTGCCCGATCGGGTCAGCGCACTGGAACGCGGCTACGTCCAGCGCCGATGTCGCCGGATACACTGCCGGCTCCAACACCTGACAGGCAAAGACCGCGTAACGCTGGCCAGCGAATTCGAGCTCGTTTGTCATAGGCGGTGATTATAGCCGGTCTCGCGTCTCGACACGGCCGACGCGACCGGGGCACAGCGGCAGTGTCGGCCGAGCAAAGACCCGACCGACTGCGAATCGCCGAGCACACAACCAGATTTGTCGCGGATGACGTTGAATCTCCGTCGACCGCCGATATCATTCGCGATCGAGCGGGTGGCCCGCGAGCTTAGTCACGCGGGCGCGGTCTGAATGTGCTGCGGAACCGAGTCCTCTGGAACCGCGCATCGTAACACTCAGAGGAGACCGGAAATGCGAATGCGTGTTCTCGCTTCATGTGTTGTCGTCTGCGCACTCATGGGGGCACTACTGACGCCCGCACTGGCCGATGAGCCTGGCGTCACGAGCCTGAGCGATGACCAGGTCGCCCGGCTGGAGGCGATCTACGCGGCGCAACAGCAGAAGATCGAGCTCTTGCAGCAGCACGTCGCCGCGGCCGAGCTGCAAGACCAGGACGCCGCCCGCAGTGAGGCCATGCGGCAGCAGATCCGCGAGATCCTGAGCGAGCAGGAGTTCCGCGAGAGTTTGATGCCGTCGGTGCTGCAGGCCGGCTACGACAAGGGTTTCTTCATCAAGAGCAGCGACGACAAGTGTCTGCTGAAGATCAAGGGTCACATGCAGTTCCGTTGGACGCATTACGCCACGCGCAGCGACAACCGCTGGGCCAACGCGCGTCTGCAGCGGAATGACCGCACCGGGTTCGACTTTCAGCGCCTACGGCTCGACTTCCAAGGGCACGTGTTCAGCAAGGATCTGACGTGGCGCATTATCCTGCGGGCAGATGCCCCGGACGGATACGATTTCCAACCACACTACGCGTACTTCAATTATCGCTTCCGCGACGAATTCCAGTTCCGGGCGGGGCTCATGCGGATCGCCTCGACGCGGACGCAGTATTCATCCAGCGCCACGCGCCAATTCATCGACCGACCGACCGTGTTCAACCCGGTGTTTGGTCTGGGCCGGGGCCTGGGCGTGCAGTTCTGGGGCAAGCTCTTTGACAAGCGCCTCGAGTACTACCTACAGGTGCTGAATTCGCTGGCCAGCCCCAGTAACCGCGTGATCACACCGGATAATCCGAACAGCCCCACCGGAACAGAGATGGACAGCAACCCGGCGTTGGTGTTCCGCGCGGTCTGGCATGCCCTGGGTGAGAACCCCAGCGAGGACTTCAAGGCCGAGGGGGATTTGGCCTTTCACGAGTCGCCGGCGTTGGACTTCGGCTTCCACTATGCGTTCAACGAGGACGAAGGCG
>JAUWXH010000224.1 GCA_030616465.1 Planctomycetota bacterium
CTTCTACTTGTCGCTGGCTTGGGACTTGAGCACGGCCATTTCCGGGGCCGTGTTCCTGGCGTTGATCTTTGGGGCTTGGTGGCTGGGATACATGCTCTTCCCGGCGCCGCGCCGACCGGGCCAACGCTGCGTGAAGTGCGGGTATGATCTGCGGGCATGCACGGCGCCCCGCTGTCCGGAATGTGGCACCCCGTTCGATCCGAGGCAGGTGAAGCTCAAGATCGCGCGTCCGCGCGAGCCGGACAAGCCAGGTTGAACGCCACCGGGCGGAACGCATGCACGCGCGAATTGGCACAGCCCGCTCGGCACTTGCCCCCAACGCCTCATCGGAGATAGCTTACGCTGAATCTCGCGTGCAACTGAGTACGCGCATGCCGCGCCATCCGGGCACGGAGGCTCGCCGTGTTTGAACGTCGCCTGAAATTCCTTCTTATTCTCCTGACCGTACTTGCAGTCGGCATCGTGGTGCGGCTGGTGGACATCCAGATATTGCACGCCGAGGAGTATGAGGCCCTGGCGACGCGGCTGATGACGCACACCGTGCGCCATCTACCGGCGTCACGTGGGACGATTCGAGACCGTCAAGGCAGGCCGCTCGTGGCCGACGTACCTGCTGCCGACATCTGCATGCACTACGGGGTGCTTACCGGGCGGCCGCACTACCTGAATCTGGTGGCCCGCGAACTGCAAAAGCGCGGCGACGCGGACAAGGACAACACCATCCGCGAGATTGCCGACGAACTGCGACGCGTGGACATCGTCCGCATGTGGCAACGCCTGTCTGAGCTGACCGACCGCCCGCTGTATGAGCTCGTCGAGCGCAAAGACCGCATCCAGGCCCGGGTCGAGCGTATCCGGGCGCATCACGCCCGGCGAACGGGCGTCCTTGAGCCGGTCAAGGAAGAAAACTGGTTGCACCCACTGGTCGAAGCCGCGGACGACGCGGTGGCGCTGGCGGTTCGCATGGAGCTGGAGAAATCGCCGTGGCTGAAATATCCGCTAGTGCGTGTAGTACCCAGCTCGAAGCGTGTCGCGCATGACGCCGACCCGCTGGTCCATCTGCTGGGCCGTGTGGGGGCGGCCAGTCGCGAACGGATCGAGGCGGACCCGCTCGCTGACGATGACTTGCGTCGGCTGCGTTCGGGCGATTTGTGTGGCATCAGCGGCGTCGAGCGGCTGGCAGAGCCGATCCTGCGCGGCACACGCGGCCGCATCGTCGAGGATTTTGACCGCCGTGAACTCGAGCACACCGACGCGATTCGCGGTCGCGACGTCTATCTGACGATCGACGCCGACCTGCAGCGTCAGATCTACCAGATGTTCGAGCAGGGCTACGTGCCGCCGGAAGAAGAGGACCGGCGGCCGTTTCCGGCAGGTTGCGCGGCGGTGGTGATCGACGTGGCAACGCGCGAGGTGCTCGCGCTGGTCAGCTATCCGGCCTACCGCTACGACACCTTCTCGGCGGACTACGACCGGCTGCGGCGGGACACGCGCTGGATGCCGCTGCGTTTTCGGCCGGTCGCGGAGCATTACCCGCCGGGCTCCACCTGCAAGGCCATTACACTGGTCGGGGCGCTGGGCGACGGCGTGGTCACGGAGCAGGAGCGCATCCACTGCCGCGGGCACCTGCTGCTCGAGCAGCCGAACAAGTTTCGCTGCTGGATCTACAACCAGTTCCAGACGACCCACGATGCGTACAATCCTGCCGGTCAGAACGCCGAGGACGCCATCCGCAACTCCTGCAACATCTATTTTTACACCGTCGGCGGTCGGCTGGGGGTTGACCGGATCTGCACGTGGTTCTCGCGTTTCGGTCTGGGGCGTACGCAGGGTACGGGTCTGATCGAGGAAGCCGTCGGGATCGTGCCGACCGCGCAATGGATCGCCGAACACCGCGGACGCGATCCGCGCGTTCGCCCGGCCGACGCGTGGAACTTCTCGATCGGGCCGGGCGAGGTTTCGGCGACGCCTTTACAGGTTGCCAATGTCGCGGCGACGGTCGCGGCCGGTCGTTGGGAACCGGTGGTGCTGGTTCGCGACGAAGCGGGCAGCCGGGTCGGCCCGCCGCCACCGCCCGCCGTGCAGTTCGATGAACGCATCCTGCACCCGCTGCGCGTCGGCATGTGGCGGGTGGTGAACGAGCGTGGGGGGACGGCCTGGCGGACCAAGCTCAGGCGCAGCGACTTCGAGATGTGCGGCAAGACCGGTTCGGCCCAAGCCTCCCGCCGCGTGATCCGCAAGAAGTACGTCCTGCGCTGGCCCGATGGTCGCACCGAGGAGGTCACCGCGGTCTCGAAGCGCGACGCACTGTCCCGCTTCGGCGAGCCCAAGCCGGAGGTCATCGCCGATTCGATCCACGAGCTCTTTCCGCCGACCGACGCGGAAGGCCCCTCCCACGCCTGGTTCATCGGCTACACGCAGCCGGCGGAAACCAGACACGGCGACGCCCCGCGCGGACGGGTGTATGCGTTCAGCGTGATCGTCGAGTTCGGCGGTAGCGGCGGCCGCGTAGCCGGCCCGGTGGCGCAGGGAATCGCCGAAAGCCTGCTGGAGCGCGAGGATCCGTGATGCGAGCGGCCGATCACATCGGGCGACAGGTAAGCGATCGGGGCGCGAGCTGGTCCGGTCTGGCGCTGACCTTAAGGCTCGTGGGCCGCCGACGGGTGCTCAACTTGACCAGATTGGGCTGGGGGCTGGCCATTCCGGTGCTGTTCCTGACACTTACCGGTCTCGCGACTATCCACGCCACCGACCGCAGCATTGCCAAGACCGTTGAGATTGGCACACCCGGCCAGCCGGCGGCGGCTGAGATGAGCTGGTTCCGGCGCGCCTACGGAGCGGTCGGGGCGCGCACGGCGCGACAAGCCTTGTATGCCCTCACCGGCATCGGCCTGCTGTTCATCGTCCAGTGGCCCAGCTACCAGAAAATCGGGCGTTACGCCTATCTGCTCTATTGGCTCGTCGTTGCGCTGCTGGTGTTGCTGGTGCTGGACAAGTTCGGTAGTCGGCTTGGATTTGATCTGCCGTTCATACCGGAGCGCCGCAACGCCTGGCGTTGGATCGCATTCGGCCCGCTGTCCCTTCAGCCATCGGAGTTCATGAAGCTCGCCCTGATCCTGGCGCTGGCACGCTATCTGCGCTTCCGCAAGTCGTACCGGCGTTGGCGCGGGCTGCCCGCCCCGTTCCTGCTGACCGTGTTGCCGATGGCGCTGATCCTGGTCGAGCCCGACCTCGGCACGGTGCTGATGCTGCTGCCCGTTCTGTTTGCCATGCTGTTTGCGGCCGGGGCTCGGCTGCGGCACCTGCTGACCATTGTGCTGCTGGGTGTGGCGACGCTGCCGGCTGTCTACTACTACGGCATGGAGGAGTACCAGAAGAAGCGTGTTCAGGCCGTGTTCAAACAGAACGTGGACGACGAACGCTGGCACCGGGGGCCCGGCTACCAGCTACGCCAGTCCAAGATCGCGCTGGGGACCGGTGGGTTGACCGGACAGGGCTACGGCCAGGGAGTCTTCGTCCGCTACGATCTCCTGCCCGACAAACACAACGATGTCATCTACGCCGTCATCGGCCACCAATGGGGCTTCGTCGGCTGCCTGCTGATCCTGGTGGCTTACGGCGTGATCGTGATCTGCGGCATCGAGGTGGCCACTGTTACCAACGACCCGTTCGGTCGGCTCCTGGCCGTGGGCGTCGTCATCATGATCGTTGCCCAAGCCCTGATCAACATCGGCATGACCCTCGCCCTGGCCCCGATCACGGGGATGACACTGCCGTTCGTCAGTTACGGCGGCAGTAGTCTGTGGGCGAATTTCCTGGCGCTGGGCTTGCTGGTGAACGTGGCACAACGCCGGCCGATGCTGATCGCCAAGCCGCCCTTCGAGCACAAAGACGACTGAGCGCGAGTTCACGGCCGAGACGGCGGGGTGACGTGGGTGCGTGACGGTTCTGGCCGCCTGTCATTCCGACGACCGAAGGGAGGAGGAATCTGGCCGCGTGCGCGAAGCGGCCTCGCCTCTCGGCAAGATCCCTCGTCGCGGAGTCTATCCTGAGCATCGCCGAAGGGCTCCTCGGGATGACCCGGCGCGTAAGCGTCAGAGACAGCTCCGGCCCCAATTGGCCAGGAAGATGCCGAGGTCGGCGTGGTCGGTGTCGCCGTCGCCGTCGAGGTCGCCGCCGTCGTTGATTCCCCAACTCGCCAGCAGAATCCCCAAATCGGCGTGGTCCACGTCGCCGTCGAGGTCGAGGTCGCCGGGGGGCCGCTCGGCCACACCCAGCGTCGCCGCCTCGCTGGTCGCCGACTCGCACGGATTGGTGACGACCACGTCGTAGTGACCGGCGTCGGCGAGCGAAGCCGAGTCGATTGTGTACGATGCCTCCGTCGCCCCGGGGATCTCCTCATCGTCCTTGCGCCACTGGTAGCTGAGCCCGTCGCCCTCGGCGACCACGGTGAAGATCACGGCGTCGCCTTCGCAGACGATCTGGTCCGCGGGGTGCTCGGTGATCGACGGCCCCACGTCGGTGACGGTCAGCGTCGCCGGCTCGCTGGTCTGCGAACCGCACGGGTTGCTGACCACCACGTCGTACTCGCCGGCATCCTCGGCGGCAACCGCGTCAATCGCGTACGAGCTCTGCGTCGCGCCGTCGATGTCCGCGCCGTCTTTTCGCCACTGGTAGGTCAGTGGCGTGCTGCCGACGGCGGCGACCTGGAACGTGACCGGGCCGTCGATGCACGCGGCCTGGTCGGTCGGCTGCTGTGTGAGCG
>JAUWXH010000108.1 GCA_030616465.1 Planctomycetota bacterium
CACGCCGACCTCGGCATCCTGCTGGCCCACTGGGGTGATACCTGCGAGTAGCTTCAACTCGCAACGGAGCTGCCGTTACGGCGGCACGCCGCTACGGTGGCATGGCCGTCCCGCCCGTGAAACGACGGGCGCGCGGATTTCACGGGTCGCCTGCGACGGGCGCGCCCGCACTTGTTTGCTCCGTTCCGCGCGGCGTCCCAACCGGCGCGTCCAGGCACCCCCTACACACGGCCTGAGCCCCAAGGCGCCAGGCAGCGCCGGCCGCCGCTACGCTACGCGCGGTGAGCGCGTCGTACGGAGGTGGCAAAACCGAGCGAGCACAACAACGAGGAGCTTGCGAGGGCATCGAGACCGAGCGCGATTGGGCCGGAGGTGGACCGTCCGTCTCGGCCGTATTACCATTCGGGACGTCTGTTCCTGGGCGTCGGATTGCAAGCCCATCTGAGACAGTGGTGATCCGGGGAATTCGAGAGGTTCCTTCCCATGCGAACACTTCGTTCCATCGCCGTCTGGGGTGTTCTCGGTTTATCCTTGGTGGTTTCCGCGTTGGCGCAGGGGTGCGTGGCGCCGCCGGCCGGGCCCGACATCCAGACCCGCGGCGAAGAAATCGTGCGGGCGATGGCCGACGTAAACCGCTGCTGGCTGATTACGCCATCGCCGGAGGTGCGCAACTACAAGTATGAATTTACCCTGGGCGACGGTCCTCCCAGGACGTTCGGGGTTAAGCACCCCGCACGTGCGCACGCGGCTGTCCGTCAGGGGATCACGTATTCGACGGGCATTCACAAACTGGTCGCAGATCCGGCCGGCGCCTCGTTCAGCGAGATTCAGGCTGGCGAGGATACTCTTGGGCTCTGCTTCCACTTCAAGGAGCCGCTGAAGATCCACTGCGGTAACGGCGTCTGGGGAGGCTGGCGGGGTTACTTCAGCAGTCGCGTCCAGGGGGGCACGCTGCTTCTCGATCGCAGGAAGATGGTCCCGCTTGAGTCGAAGATCGGAGACGTTCAGGAAACGTTCGCTCAATACGTCGAAATCGCCGACGGACGCCACGCTCCGCTGTCGATCCGGATCGACAACGACGATATGCATTTTGACTGGAAGTTCCGCGTGTATGAGCCGGGACTGTGGCTGTTCGACACGAGCCGCTACTGGATCGGCGACGCAGCGGGGGCGCGGACTGTCGCCTCGATCGGCAACGTTGTGATCAACCTGAGCGACGCGGCGGCGGCCGAGCTGCCGGAAACGGACGTCGCTTCGGCTGCCAGCTCCAAAGCCCGTTCGGTCGAGCGATCGCGGTCGGAGGGGCGGGCGAAAGTGGAAACGCTCGTCGCCGCCAACCGCGCCTGGCTCGTGCCGCCGTTGGAGCCGCGTCGCAACTTGGTTTACGAATACCGGCAGGAAGCGCCATACACGGAGCGCGTGATGTTTGACGCGGACGGCAACATCATGGCGCAACTGCAAAGCAGCAAAGACAGTTCCGACAGCCCCACACGCCAACGGCTCTATCAACTCGACGGGACAAAGATCGTCGCGTCGTTCGGCGAGCCGTATGTGAAGGAAGAGCGTGTGGCCGGGCCCACGAACGTGGCCGGCGAGGCGCGGCTTCATCAGGAACGGCTGGTCAACGAGCTTGCTGTCGGCCTGGCCTTGGACTGCGCCCTGACGCGGCTGGCGCGCGACCCGTCGGCGTTCAAGACCACGGTCGAGCCCACCCAGGACGGCAAAGGATACCGCTTGCTCCTCGACGCCCCCAGCCGCGCGAAGATATTTACCGGCACCATGCTGGCATTCACGTCGTGGGCGTACATGCACGATGTGCGCTACCGGCGCAGCGAGATTGTCGTGGACGCGGCTACGCACCGGCCTCTGGAGGAAAAGGACTACGGCCACGGCGGGAAGCTGGTCGCGGCGTACACGTTCTCCGACTACCTGGAAGACCCTGCCGGCGCGGCCCCGGGCAGGATCCAGGCGCTAGTGCCGTACGAGAAGGACGGCGCAGACCATTCGCTGGAAATGGACGCTCGTTTTGCGTTCGTGCGTCCCGGCGTGTGGCTAATGCAGCGCTGCCACAGCGAGTTTCGAGGTGGTCAGGGCGGCTCGACGAGCACAATCACGGTTTTACCGCCAACAGATGAGAAGTTCGCGCCGGTGAGGGAGCTGCGTGCTCGCCTGGCGACCACGCGGGGGATGATCGCCCAGGCCAATGCTGCCCCCGCGGGGCGAGCTGTCATCCCCTTCAAGATAGGTCAGGCGATTCCGGCTTGGACGAAAGCCGCCTGGACTGAAACCAGCGGAACGCCGGAAGGTTCGACCGTGATTGCCGTCAAAGAGGCCGAGATCGAGCGACCTTTGAGCGGCACGTACCGGCTTACACTGAGGCTGGTTTCGACGGCGTACTGGACGGAATACAAGACCCGTGTTACCGCCGAGTTGCGCGGTTCGTCGGGCGTGCTGTTGACTGAAACGGCCGTGACTGTCCCGGTTCGCGCGGAAGGGACGCCGGCGCTGGTCGAGGCGGCGTGCGATTTTCCTGCACTTGCGAAGGAGGGTGGCGTGTCAGCCCTTCCGCGGCAGCTCGTCCTGACCGCTACCGTGGAAAGAATGACGGCTAGCTATCATGGCCACGGTCGCTGGATGAGGTTCTTCGACCCGTCGCCTGAGGATCACGGCACGCCAAGCGCCGACGGGAAACGTGCCTGGGGCCCGGAGCAGGCGACCGGCGAGCCGGACACATTCCAGGCCGGCGACATCCGTACCGCGTGGGCCTCGCTGACCCCGGATGATCAGAAAGAATGGCTGCTATTGGAATACGCCGAGGCCGTCGTTCCCGCTGTGGTGAAGATCTACGAGACGTACAACCCCGGTGCCGTGCACAAGGTGACCGTATTCGCGCCCGACGGGAGTGAAATGCCCGTTTGGACTGGTGAGGATCCGACCCCGCCTGACAAGCCGATGGGCGTTTCGGAGATTCCCATCAAGACCAATGTCAAGACAAATCGCGTGAAGGTCTACATTGACTCGCCGAGTGTCCCCGGTTGGAACGAGATCGATGCGGTCGGCCTCGTGGACGGGACCGGCAAGACGCACTGGGCAGTCACCGTCACCGCCAGCAGCACCTACGCCCAGAAAGGCCGTTGACCCGCGGTAAGACAACTGCGACAAGCACCTCTGGCGTCCGTTCAGATGGCTCAGGCGGCCCGCCGCCGGAAGTGAAGATCATGGACCCGTTCATGCAAGCAGCGATCGAGGAGGCGCGGCAAGGCTTGGCGGAAGGCGGGATTCCTATCGGCTCGGTGCTGATCATCGACGGGCAGATTGTCGGGCGTGGCCGCAATCGCCGCGTCCAACGCGGCAGCGCGATTCTGCACGCCGAAATGGACTGCCTCGAGAACGCCGGTCGCTTGAAAGCCAGCGACTATCGGCGCGCGGTTCTGTACTCCACGCTGTCGCCGTGCGATATGTGCAGCGGCGCCGTGCTGCTCTACAAGATCCCCAAGGTCGTGGTGGGCGAGAACCAGGCGTTCCAAGGTCCGGAAGACTACCTGCGTTCGCGCGGCGTCGAGCTCGAAATCCTGAACGATCCCGAGTGCATCCGCCTGATGCGCGAGTTCATCCAGGCCAACCCCGAGCTATGGAACGAGGACATCGGGGAGTAGACGGGGGGGTGCGAGAAAGGATTCTCGCACCAGCGGAGAAGAAACGCGGCTGACCCTTCGACTGCGCTCAGGGCAGGCACAGCCGTGCCACTCAGGCAGCGGTGTACTTACGGCTTGCCCGGTCGCCAGACGGGGTCGTGCTTGTCGAGCTTGGCCGGCTCGAACCAGCGGGTCATGATCATCCGCTGCTGCGTGTAGAAGGTCATGCCTTCCCTGGCCTGGATGTGCAGGTCGCCGAAGAACGAACTCTTCCAGCCCGTGAATGGGAACCAGGCCATCGGGGCCGGCACGCCGACGTTGACCCCGATCATGCCGGCGTTGAAATCGCGTTTGAATCTGCGGGCCGCCGGACCTGAGTTGGTGAAGATCACCGCCCCATTGGCGTATTGACAGCGCGCGCCAAGCGCTATCGCGTCATCCAGCGTCTTGACCCGCACGATCGGCAGCACCGGGCCGAAGATCTCCTCTCGGGCGACGGTCATCTCCGGCTGAACCCGATCGATGACCGTCGGGCCCACGAAGAACCCCTCGGGCGAGTCGGCAACGTCCACCTTCCGCCCATCGAGGACAATCTCCGCTCCCTCGCGCTCGGCTGTGTCGATGTAGCCGCGGACACGGTCGAGGTGCGGGCGTGTGATCAGCGGCCCCATATCGACGGGCGCGTCGGGCACATCGGTGCGGCCGACCCTGATCTTGCCGGCCTCTTGGCGGAACCGCTCGACCAGCTCGTCCGCCACATCTCCAACCGGCACAGCCAGGCTACCCGCCATGCACCGCTCACCGGCACAGCCGAACGCCGAATGCAGCATCGCCCGAATGGTCGGCTCCATCTCGGCGTCGGGCATGATGATCATGTGGTTTTTGGCCCCGCCGGCCGCCTGCACGCGCTTGCCGTTGGCCGTGCCGGTCTGGTAGATGTAGCGGGCCACCGGCGTCGAGCCGACGAACGAGATCGCTTTGATGTCCGGATGCGACAACAACGCGTCCACGCACGGCTTGTCGCCGTGAACGATCGAGAAGACGCCCTGCGGCAGGCCGGCTTCCAGCAGCAGCTCGCCGATGCGGATGGCCGAGAGCGGCACGCGCGGGGACGGTTTGAGAATGAAGCAATTGCCGCACGTGATCGCGATGGGGTACATCCACAGCGGGACCATCGCCGGGAAGTTGGACGGCGTAATGCCCGCCACCACGCCCAGCGGGTGACGAATCGTCTCGCTGTCCACCTCCGGGGCGATGTTCTCTATGCTCTCGCCCATCAGCAACGACGGCAGCCCGCAGGCAAACTCGATCATTTCCACGCCGCGCTGCACGGAGGCTTGCGATTCGGCGAAGGTCTTGCCGTGCTCGCGCGAGATCAGGCGCGCGATTTCGTCGCCGTTTCGCTCCAGCAGATCGCGGAAGCGGAACATGACGCGGGCCCGGTCCGACGCGGGCGTGTCCTGCCAGGCGGGAAACGCTTTCTGCCCCGCCTGCACCGCGCGATGCACGTCCTCTTCAGCGCATAGCGGCGTGCGGGCGATGACCTCCCCGGTAGACGGGTTCCAGACCTCGCCGAACCGCTCCGTCTGTGCTTCGGCCCACTGTCCGCCGATCAAACACCTGCAGGGGCCGGTCGCCGGCATGAAAGTCCTCTCCTGCCTGGGTCACTACCGGTATGGCGTCACGCTGCGCCGCGCTGAATCGTGCCACTCGCGTTCGGCGCTATGTGACGCCCTGCTCGCATTCCCTCAGCACCTCGTACTGCTCATTCGTGAGCAGGATCTGTTTGGCTTCTGCGATCTGCAACAACATGCGAGCATAGTAGCAGATCGACGCTATGAGCACGGCGGGGGGTTTCACCAGCTGCTGCTCCCGCGACTGAAACGGATCCCCATGCGCCCAGCCGCTGCACAACTTGTACCAGAAGTTGTACTCCGGAAGCCGGCCGACCGTCTTGTCCAAGTCGCGCACGGTCATGCAGTACCATGACGGCCACGTCTGCGACTTGCCCCGAGCGAAACGGGCTCGAACACGGTCATAGTTTCTCTTCAAGCGGGGCTCGCCGGAAAGCCGGTCCGGTGAGTAAGCGATTGTGCGCGCAATGGTCCCGACCGGCGCCTTCACGAGGGCTTGAACTTGCTTGTACCTGGTGACGTGCTCGAAATCGAGGTAGTCCTGAGCCCGCTCTTCCGGGTCCTTCAGTAAGAACTCAAGCTGCATCGAGAGTTCCAGGAGTGAGCGGATCAGCGGTGGGCATTCGAACCCGCGATGTAGCTTCAACAGACCGGCGATCGCGGCCATGACCTGCGCACCGCGGCGTACGAGTATGCCGGCGGCTTCGTCCGCGCGTCCCGCTAACGGATGGCTCGACCACCGCTTGCGGTCAAGGATGTAGCGGTCCGTTTCCAGGAGAAATCGCCAGATGCGACGGTCATTCTCGTCCAGCCACGGGCCGGTGACCCGGGTCTGCTCCAGGCTCGCATCGAAATCGACTTGGAGTACGTCAAAGACTCCACATCGTCCCAAGAGATTCGGTACGTCCTCCGTGTCCGCGATGGCATAGGGGACCGTAAGCTGCATGCCGCCGTCGAAGCGACTCGGCAACTCGTGTACGTGGGCGCGTGTCTTGCCCCCTCCAATTGTGGCAAGCTCAACCTCGCGTCCCGATTCCAGCTTGATCTCTAACAGGTCCGCGACCGAACGGCGCAAGAGGGAAACGACAGCGCCCGAGTCGACTTGGAGCGCGAAGGCCTGAAACCGGCCGTTTGATCGTTGAATCCCAACCTCGGCGTACGGAACCCAGACGACGCCGAAATGCTTTGTCGCGCGACGTCGCCAACTATACTCCGCCATAGACGACGTCCGCCTCTGGGTCCACGGCCTCAAGAATGAAGTCGCCGTCCGGCGTTTCCGCGCGAGCCTTTTCCGCCGCTTCGGTGGCCGTGTCGCCGACCCCGATTACCTGGCCATCGTGGACGGCGATCCACTTGCCAGCATACTTCTCCACGATTTCGGCGCCGTGCTCAATTAGCCACGCGAAGTCTGCGGATGCCATCGGACACCTCCACTCCACATTGTACCACAGCCGGCCGGGGCACATCCACCCTGCGGCCGCGCATAGTCGTTTTCGGCGGCGACAAACAGGAGCGGCAGGTCTCGAAGACTCGACCTGCCATACGTGTGGTGGCGGCCAAGCCACTTTGCAAAGTCTATCACCCGCGGCTAAATTCGGCCTGCTTAG
>JAUWXH010000364.1 GCA_030616465.1 Planctomycetota bacterium
GCACCGCTACAGCCTCTCACAGATCGCGCTCAGCTTGGGTTCGCCGACTTTGAACCATGGCGGTGGCTTGGCCTTGGGGCGACCTTTCAAAGGCGCGTCGCCGCTCGCTGACGGTCGCGGCTCGGATCACGAACACACGAATCAATCGGAGCCCGTATGACCCGCCGACCGCAGCCGCCGGGGCTACGACTGGCAAGAGCTGGTTCTCTTGGCGTAGAATCACCCCCCATCCATGAGGGTGACAGGCAGGTGCGACAATGGCATTGAGGGTTCACAACAGTCTGACGCGTCGCCGAGAGGAGTTCGTACCGCTCCAGCCCCCGCGCGTGGGGATCTACGTCTGCGGGCCGACCGTCTACGGGCACAGCCACCTCGGCCACGCTAAGAGCTACGTCGGGTTCGACGCGATCGTCCGCTGGCTGGATTTCAGCGGCTATGCGCTCAACTACGTGCAGAACATCACCGACGTCGGCCACCTGACCGACGACGCCGACGAGGGTGAGGACAAGGTCGTCGCCGAGGCCCGCCGGCGCGGGCTGCACCCGATGGCCGTGGCCGAAACGTACACGCGCAGCTACCTCGACGACATGGACGCGTTGAACATCCGCCGGCCGGACATCATGCCCCACGCGACCGGGCACATCACCGAGCAGATCGCCTGCGCCAAGACGCTGCTGGACAAGGGCCACGCCTACGAGGTCAACGGCTCGGTCTATTTCGATGTCAGCTCCTTCGCCAACTACGGCCAGCTCAGCGGCCGCAGCGTCGAGCAGATGGAGGCGGGCGCGCGGGTCGCGGTCAACCCGGAGAAGCGCCACCCGGCAGACTTCGCGTTATGGAAACGCGCCGAGCCCGGCCACATCATGCAGTGGCCCAGCCCGTGGGGCCTGGGTTATCCCGGCTGGCACCTCGAGTGCTCCGTCATGAGCCAGAAATACCTGGGCGAGACGTTCGACATCCATGGCGGCGGGCTCGAAAACCAGTTTCCGCACCACGAATGCGAGATCGCCCAGGGCGAGTGCACGACCGGCAAGCCATTCTGCCGCTACTGGCTGCACAACAATATGTGCACCATCAACGGCCAGAAGATGGGCAAGAGCCTGGGCAACTTTATCACACTCAAGGAGCTGTTCTACGACGGCCACGCGCTGCTGGAAAAAACCTTCGAGCCGGTCGTGGTCAAGCACTTCGTGCTCACCAGCCATTACCGGGCCCCGCTGGACTTCTCCAACGACGCGCTCAAGGGTGCCGAAAGCGGCTCATACAAGCTGCGCGACGCGGCACGCGCACTCTCACGGGCGGCGTTGGAGGCGTCCTCGAAGCCGCAAGCCGAGCAGATCCGCACCACGCTGACCGAGATCGAGAAGCGCTTTGCGGACGCGATGAACGAGGACTTCAACAGCGCTGCCGCGCTGGCCACCCTGTTTGACTTCGCCAAGCAGGCCGGCCAGTGGCTCGACCAGGGCGTAGGCAAAGAAGATCTGCTCGCCGCCGACACGCTCATGCAGCGCCTCACCGGCGACGCGCTCGGCCTGAAGTGGTCGTCGCCGCTCGGGGGCACAGGCGACGAGTCGCAGCAGAACAATCTGATCAAGCTGCTGGTCGATCTGCGGGCCGACGCGCGGAAGCGGAAGGACTTCGCCCTGAGCGACCACATCCGCAACCGGCTGGCCGACCTCGGCGTCGAACTCCGCGACACACCCGAAGGCACAAAGTGGTAGCATGTAGGGTGGGTCTGGACCCACCTTCTCTTGGCCAGGAGACTCGGCCAAAGGATAGGTGCGCTATTCCGCTCGCCCGGCAGACGGTCGCGCGCGGCTGACCAGATACATCCCGGCGGCCGCCGTCAGCAGGAATCCGGGTGGAAGAACGCCACATCCGACCGGCGGCGGACTCAATTCACCCGCCGTACCGTCATTCTGCGCACCGTCCGGATTGTCCGGCCGCGCGGCCGGCGCTGGCTCGGGCAGTGCGTCAACACCGTCACCCTTAGGCCCCGATTGCGCCGGCAGCGCGCCCGGTCCCGAACCTGGTGGTACCAGGATAACGCAATCGGTCGCGCTGAAGTGGGTCGTGTCCAGTAGCTCACCGCTGACCACCAGCTCCACTGACGATCCACCCGCCAAGTCCTCCAGCTCCAACACCGTCACCATCTCCGGCGTATCGAACTTCATTGCCAAGTCGGCAATGCCGTCGCCTTCCAGTTCGTGACAGTCACACGGCTCACCGTCAAACGGTGTGGCCACGTCCTCAACGCGGATGCCCGGCCCCGGCGGTCCCATCAGCGGCGTGACGCTACCGCCGATGCCGTCGGCACGCGTCAGCTCCAGCGAGTCGAGATCGACCTGCGTCACGTCAAAGTCCTCAGTCCCGACCAGCGCCACCGGAAGCACACCCTGGCTGCTGCGATTCAGCGGATTCGGACACGATCCGGGCTTGATATCGAGGAACGCCAGAATACCGCCCTGGAACTCATAAGCCCCCATGTCCACGATCGGCGGCGCGCCATTGCCGGTATCTTCTGTGGCCGGGTCATCGACGAACCGCGGATTGCCGTCCAGATCGAACGGGACCGGCTCGTCCGTGTCGCCGTCCTCGTCCAGGTCAAACTCATCCGCCGGCACCGCCTCATTATCCGCTGCGTCAATGCACGGCGAGCCGGCAGTCAGGTGGTAGTCGTGAATCTGGTAGCTCGCACCGCTCGTGACCCACGAT
Source organism: Planctomycetota bacterium (assembly GCA_030616465.1). Taxonomy (GTDB): domain Bacteria; phylum Planctomycetota; class Phycisphaerae; order UBA1845; family Fen-1342; genus JAUWXH01. The sequence continues at coordinate 2,716 of JAUWXH010000364.1, forward strand.
GCGCCAGTGTAGATTGTCGACCAGTCCGCCCAGACCGTAATCGTCGTTGCGGTGTTGGCAACGATCGGCAGTTGTATGGAGGAGAACTCGCTATGGAGGACGTCCGGACTGACGAACTTGCCAACCAGCTCGCCCTCGCTCCAGCTCGCGTCGGCGTCCGTGAACGTGACCTGATGCGTCTGCGGATCGTACAGACCGTCAGTCGTCCATGTGCCAGATGGCCCGCCAAGAAACAGCGGGTCGGCGTCGATGTTGCCTTCGCCCGGCCATCCGCCCTGCACGTCGCTATAGGTCACGACAAAGGGGCCGACGATTTCGTTCGGGCTGTCGCCCCACAGGACGCAGTTCATCACCGCCGGGTTGTGGGGCGAGAACATCCCGCCGCCGTTACTAGCTGAGTTCCCGCTGAACGTGCAGTTGGTCACCGTTAGGATCGGTCCGTATGTGTACATCGCGCCGCCGCGCTCTTGGGCGACATTCCCGCTCAACGTGCAGTTCGTCAGCGTCACCTCGCTTTTCCAGTTGGTCATCCCGGCGCCGTCGTTGTACGCCACGTTCCCGCTCAACGTGCAGTTGATCACCGTCGCGCCGGTGGCCCAGTTGAACATCCCCCCGCCAACATCGTCGGACAAGTTCCCGCTGAACGTGCAGTTGATCAGCGTCGG
>JAUWXH010000113.1 GCA_030616465.1 Planctomycetota bacterium
GCACCCCGCGGCTGGGTGGCCGATCTGGTGCGCAAGCTGCCGGCCTCGTCGAACGCGGTTCGCGACGCAGACGGCGACGCGGGCTTCACGTTCCGCAACGAATGGGTCTGGCCTAACGGGAAACGCCGCTTTCGCATTCGACGGCTGGAGGTCTCTGCGGGGCGTGCTGCCGTCACGCTGGAGCCGATCGGCGGGGGACGATAGACAAGACGGATCGGGCGCGGATTGGCGGGCCGCGGTTCGTGATGTCCGCGATGGAATGGCACAAGCGTGACGCGACGCGCAGTTCACAAACGGCGGCGGGCTGCACTGCCGGCGAAGCTCGGGCAGGCCGAACGCTGTCTGGAAGCGGCACTGGATGCCCGCGCACGTCTGCTGGCCAATCCGCAAACGAACGTGTGCCGGGTTCTCAATGGGGCCGCGGACGGCTTCGACGGTTTGGTGATCGAGAAGCTGGGCGACGTGCTGGTGGCGCAACTGCACGAGGGACGGCTGACGCTGCCGGTGAGCGCCGCCCGTCAGTTGTGTGAGCGCGTTCGACGACAACTGAGCGCCCACGCCGTCTACGCCAAGTTCTTCGGCCGAGACCGGGCCGCGGCACCGCGGGAAACCGACGCTCGACAGCGCGACCCGGACCCGTGGCTGGGCGAGCCGGTCGAGGCCGAGCTGGCGGTGCTGGAAAACGGGATTCGCTTTTTGGTCCGCCCGTACGAGGGCTACTCGGTGGGACTGTTCCTCGAGCACCGGGCGAACCGGCTGCGGGTGCGTCGCTTGGCGGCCGGGCGGCGCGTGCTGAACGCCTTCGCGTACACCTGCGGATTCTCGGTGGCGGCGGCGCTGGGCGGGGCCGCGAGCACGGTCAGTATTGACGTCTCGAAGCGATTCCTGGAGTGGGGCAAGCGGAATTTCGCGGCCAACGGCCTCGATCCGGATAGCCACACGTTCATCTGCTCGGACATCCTCGATTACTACCGGCGCGCTCGGCGGCAGGGTCGCCGCTTCGATCTGGTCATTCTTGACCCACCCACGTTCGCGCGGCTGAGGCGTCCCAAGCGGACGTTTGCCATCGCGGAGAACCTCGATCGGCTGGTTGCCGGTGCGGTGGAGTTGCTAGATCCGGACGGGCGTCTGCTGCTGGCGACCAACCACCGCGGGACGCCACGTCGTCGGCTTGAGCGGGCGGTGGCCGAGGCGTGCGCGGGCCGCGGGTGGGAGGTGGTCGAGCGTCCGCGTTTGCCGGCCGACTTCCGGGGCGACCCGGACTACGCCAAGTCAATCCTGGTTCGGGTGGGATGAGTCGGGGGAGCTTCCCGGCCGGGGGCTCTCGGCGGGGGAAGAGGGTTGTTGCTGCGGCTTGTCACGGCGAATCACGTAGATCGGCCGCCGCTTAACTTCCTCATACAGCCGCCCGACGTATTCACCCAGGATCCACAGCACGATCAGCTGTACCCCGCCCAGGATCAGCAGGGTGGCCAGAATGGAGCTCCAGCCGGGGACGGTGCGCTCGGTGAACAGGGCTGCCCACAGGACGAACAGCAGGTAGCCGGCCGCCGCCAGCGACACGCACACCCCGGCCAGCCCGGCCAGACGCAGCGGCCAGGACGAGAACGAAAAGATGGCATCCCCCGCCAGCCGCAGCATGGCCCGGTAGGAGTACTTCGATCGCCCGGCGTGGCGTGGCTCGGCCTGGTAGGGCACTTCGGCGCAGTCGAAGCCGATCCACTGCACCAGCCCGCGATTGAAACGACAGCGTTCCGGACAGGCCAGGAAGGCGTCAGCCACCTCACGCGTCATGAGGCGGTAGTCTGCCGCCCCCGGGGTAACGTGGAGCCGGGACACCCAGGAGAGCAGCCGATATAACCCGCGCGACCCAGCCCGCTTAAGAGCGCTGGTATCGGCCGGCTCCCGTCGTACCGCTTGGACGACCTGGAACCCGGCACGCCAGCGCTGGACCAGCTCGGCGATCAGCTCCGGGGGGTGCTGCAAGTCGCCGTCGATGGTGATCACTGCGTCGCCGCGGGCGTGCTCCAGCCCGGCAACCAGTGCCGCCTGGTGACCGAAGTTGCGGGACAGACGCAGCACGCGGAGGTTGGGCTGGTCGGCGGCGAGTCGGGCCAGCCGGACGGGGCTGTCGTCCGTGCTGCCGTCATCGACGAACAGGATCTCCGACCGCCCTCCCAGACTCCGCAGGACGGGCAGCAGGCGGGCTAGCAGGGGCTCGAGGTTGTCGGCCTCGTTGAACACAGGTACGACCACGGAGAGGAGCGGATCGGACGCGTCTTGCACCGCCTGCATGGGTGGGCATCATAACCGGCCGGGATGCCGGGGGAAGCTGGGCAGCCGCCCAGCGGCGTCCGAAAAAATGTCGATCCGGCTTGACGAGAGCCGATTGCAGGAAGATGATACGCGGCCAATACGTGCTTCGGCGGTCTCCCGTCGGCGCGGCGGGGCCGAAGCGCTTGGTACGATGTGGGAGTGAAATCAGATGATAGCGCAGGCTCTGGACCTCACGGCGTTGCTGTCCGGGCTCGGGATCCCGATCGCACTCGTGGTGATCGGCTTCTTCGGCTGGTTTGTTTATTGGTTTTTCATGAGAGATTAGCCAGACATTTTAAGTGCTCTCCGAGTAGGAGAGCGCTTGACGCAGGTCAGGGAAAGCTGCGACGGGTCTTTGAGCGGGTCCGTCCGCACGCGACAAGAGTAGTTTACTATGCGCTTCGGCGTTCTCCTGTCGGCGCGGCAGGGTTGAAGTGCAGTGTGTGAAGTGGGAGAAAGTCCAAATGGATATCTCAGCTTTGATCAACCAGCTAATTGGCAGCGGTAGCGCGTTCGTCCTGTTTGGCCTGTGGGCCTACATGGTTTTCCGCTTTCTCTTCACCGGGGTAGCCTAACGCGCGGACGCTTCGTGAAGAGAAGCGTCGTGGCTGTGGCGCGTCGATCGGCCGTTGCCAGACGGCTGACCGGCGCGCTTGTCTTTTGGGGAGCGCGCGGCACCGGGCACGTGAACACGCGCTGCCGCTGACCGCCGGGGAGCACCGGCGGCTAAGGTCAGCACACGGGCTGGTTGACTGGTTGATCTGTCCGGCCGTGAGGTGAGCGCGCATCCACGACGTTCGCCGGAGCAGTCCTTATCGGTCGTGCGGACGCGGGCCATGCCGAGAATTGCCCTTTTCGCCGGGCAATCTCAGACCGCATCTGATCCCGCCCCGCCTACTGTTCGATATTCGATCTGACGAGAAGACCATACCCGGAGTACGCGCATGGACCCACTGGAGATCGGGTACGTCATTGGGGTTCACGGGGACGAGGTGGAGGTGCAGATCGGCCTCGGAGAGCTGCACGTCCCGCACGGCGGGAAGCTCTACCGCGTCGGGCGGCTGGGTACGTACGTCACCCTGCCGATGGAACGCCGAACGCTCATCGGCTTTGTCACTGGCATCGGCACCACCGGCGAGCTGGACCCGGCACCCAATCTCCCTACCCCCCGGCGGATCACGATGACCCTACAGTTGCTGGGGACGGTCCGCGACGACAAGTTTCAACGCGGGGTGAACGAATACCCGACGCTGGGGGACCCGGTTCGGCTGGGCGTGGAGGAAGACTTCGCGTTGATCTTCGGCTATTTCGACGAGTTGGCGACCGGTGGGGGGCATCCGCGAACCTTCTCGATGGGGCGCTTCGCGATCGACACTGATTTCGAGGTGAAGGTGCTCGGCAAGGACTTCTTCGCCAAGCATGTGGCGATTATGGGCAACAGTGGTTCGGGCAAGAGCTGCACAACGGCCAAGATCGTCCATGAGGCGTTAAAGCTGCCGAACGCCCAGATCGTGCTGTTCGACATGCACGGCGAGTATCTGTCCGCGTTCAGCGACGAGAGCGGCCGGGCCCGCGCGAACGTCACGTACCTGTGCGACCGCAACCTGGTCCTGCCCTATTGGATGCTGGCCTGCGAGGAGTTCGAGCAACTCTTCCTGGACACCAACGACCTGCCCAACATCAACGCCCAGAAGATGTTCCTGCGGTCGGCGTTCGAGCAACTCAAGAGGCCGGCCGCCGACGAACTGGACCTGGGTGGCGAGTTCACCATCGACACGCCGGTGTATTACTCGCTCGAGCAGTTGATGACCTACGCGCTAAACATGAACGAGGCCCGCTTGGTGCTGAACACGCACAACTACGCATTCTCGCGTCTGCCGCACCGCACGCTGCCGCTGGAGCAACAGGAGCAACTGCTGCTGACGCGTCGGATGGAGTTCAACCCGGCCAGCGCCGAGGGGGAGGTGCCGCACGCGACGTACTTCGGCAGGCTGCTCGGGCTGGTTAACCTGCTCGAAACGCGGCTCAACGATCGGCGCTATGACTTCCTGCTGCGACCGTTCGAGCAGGCCGCGCGCAACCCCGACCTGGCCGGGGTGCTTCAGCCGGAGCAGACGCCGGGCGAGCTGAGCCAGAGCGTGGCGGCTGTGATCCGGCAGATGTTGGGCCGGAGCGAGCCGCGCCGGAATCTGACGATCGTGGACCTGTCCGGGCTGCCGTTCGACGTCGTGGACGTCACCGTGGCCGTGCTGACGCGGGCGTTGTTCGACTTCAATTTCTGGTCGCCGCCCGACGTGCGCCGGCCGATCCTGCTGGTCTTCGAGGAGGCCCACAACTACCTGCCGCGTGACAATGGTGGGCGTAAGCTGTTCGCGCGCCAGGCGGTGGAGAAGGTCGCCAAAGAGGGGCGTAAGTACGGCGTTTCAGCCATGATCGTCAGTCAGCGACCGAACGAGATCTCCGAGACGGTGCTGAGCCAGTGCAACTCGATGGTGCTGATGCGGATGAACAACCCGGACGACCAGGAGTACGCCGCCCGCGTGGTTAGCGACCAGTTCCGCAGTCTGATCAGCCTTCTGCCGAGCCTCAAGCCGGGCGAGGGGTTCATCATCGGCGACGCGGTCGTGATGCCGATGCGAACGTTGATCGATCTGCCGCCGAGGTTGCCGCAAAGCGGGAACGTGGACTTCTTCGAGCTGTGGAGCCGCGGGACCGGCGACGGCGACGTCGAGCGCATCGTGCAGCGCTGGTGGCGGCAGGACCGTTCGGCCCTGGCAACCGCGTCGCCGGCGGATGGGCCGAATGAGCGGCGCGACCCCACGGCAGCGCCCCCACAGGGCGAGCCCAAACCCACCATGGCCGACGCCGAGCGCAAGCTCGCCGATTTGGCAGCAATGCTCTTCGAACAGAAATAGAGCACACAGCGCGGCCGAACGTCACTACGCTTTGATCTTGGCCATTTCGCGGGCGAGGTCACCGAGCGTGAACTGCTCGCCACACTCAGGACAACGGCATTCGCGTTGCCCGCGCAAGTCGTAGCTGCACCTTCGACAGGGCACGGCACCACCGGCTCTTGTTTCCTTCGGCGGCATCCAACAGATTCGGCTGACAAGGATCAGCGCTAGCGCGCTACCCAGGTAAGCGACGAGGTAGTCGGCCCGGAACCCGAGCAGCCGGCCGAGCCACTGCCAGAACGAAGCCACACCAACCAGCGTAAACAACGCCGCACTGGCGAGCCAGACGTTACGCTTCTTGCGGCGCGACCACCATACGGTGGGTGCCCAGATGAGCAGCGCGCCCACGTAGAAGACAGCCACCGGAGTCAGCTCATGGATGAACTCGCAACCCAGGTGGGCCGCGCGGGAAGGCGCGAGCAATCTCCAGATAAGCGACAGCAACCGGTCCACCAGCCATTCTCCGCCCAGGGCGAGCGGAATCAGCGCGAAGGTGGCGGCGTACCGTGGGTGCGGACAGGCGATCGGAAACCGTGGCGAACTCATGTCGGCCTCCTGTTGGGAACGCCCGGTCGGTATGGCCGGTGGGGCAGGCGCGAATGACAGTCGCTGCGGTGCGCCCGCCACGCAGATTCCGGACATGAGGACCAAGGCACTAGCTCCGGCAAGAAACCCGATGCCGCGCATGTCTTGAATCGCCGAGTCATTTCCCGGAACCAAGCAGGGCGCGAAGAGAAGGACGGCGAAGGCCAGTACTACGACCGCGACGCCGACGAACTTGCCACCCGTCCATCTCACCGTCGGCGACCAAAGCAGTAGTGCGCCGACAAACAGAGCTACCGGTGGTGTGACTGATCTTATCCATGGAGAGCCCCCACCGCCTGCCTGCAAAAACTCAAAGAGGCTACAGCCGCGACACCAATACCGCCAGAGATACCCGATGAGTGCGTCGGCGACCTCGCCCACGGCCAAGGCCAACGGGAAAAGCGCCAGCGTCGCCGCGAGCCGCGGATGGAAGACCGGTCGGTGTGCAGCGTCGCACGTCATAACGGGCCTGAAGCACCTGCTACTTTTCGCCCAGCTCTCGTCGGCGCCGAAAGAAAGACTGGAGCAACTGGGCAGCGCCTTCGGCCAGCACGCCGCCGAGGGTTTCCACGCGGTGATTGAGCCGCGGGTCCTGCGTAATCTGGTAGAGCGACCCGCAGGCGCCGGCCTTTTCGTCCGGGGCCCCATACACCAGCCGGGCCACGCGCGCCAAGACGAGCGCTCCGGCACACATCGGGCAGGGCTCCAACGTGACGTAGACCGTGCAGTTTTCGAGTCGCCAATGACCGACGTACTCGGCGGCGGCGGTCAGGGCCAGCATCTCGGCGTGCGCGGTCGGGTCCTGCAGCTTCTCACGCTGGTTGTAGCCGCGGCCGATCACCCGGCCCCGGTACACGACCAGCGCCCCGATCGGTACATCCTCGGACTCGAGCGCCTTGCGGGCCAG
>JAUWXH010000566.1 GCA_030616465.1 Planctomycetota bacterium
CTTGGTCAACATCAGCAACGACGGGTGGTTCCTGCGCAGCGCCGAGCTGCCGCAACATTTGGCGATCTGTGTGTTTCGGGCGGTGGAGAACCGCATCGGCATCGCCCGGGCGGTCAACACCGGGATCAGCGGGTTCATCGACCCCAACGGGCGGATGTACTCGCTGGTGGAGCTGGACGGACGCACGTACGGCGAGGGCGTCATCGGCTATCGCGTCGCGCCGGTCAAGATCGATCAGCGCGGCAGCTTCTACGGGCGTCACGGCGATTGGCTGGCCGGCCTGTGCCTGGTCCTCACCACGGCGCTTTGGATCGGTGCGGTCCTGACGCGCTGGGTCGCCGGGCTGGGGCGTCGAATAGCGGTCTGGCGCGCGAAAGGAGGCGGCTAGATGCCGGCATACGCGCGACTGAATCGGGGCCGAACAGCCGCAGGATCACGAACGCGGCGCATTCTACCCCTGGCGGCCGCGGCACTGCTGCTGGCCGGCTGCAATAACACCACGCTGCGGATGGGTCCGGAGGAGCGGATCGAACTGCGGCAGCGTGCGACGGAGCTGCTGTTGCGGGCGGCCCAGAGCGAGCTGGACGTGGTCTGCTGCAACGCGCTCGAAGCCCTGGCGGACATCGCCCCGCAAGAAGGGTTGGCGTATTTCCACGCGGCGTTGGAGTCCGAGTCGGCGATGGTGCGGTTTGCCGGGTGCGTGGCGCTGGGCGAGGTCCGCGACAGCACGTCGCGCGGCCGCATCCGACGCTGCCTGGCCGATCCCGATCCGCGTGTGCGGCTGGGGGCGGCGTTTGCCGCTTACCGCCTGGGCGAGACGGACCATGCCGAAGTGCTGGTCAACGCACTGCACGACAGCCCGGACGAGAACCTGCGTGCGGACGCGGCGTATCTGATCGGTCGGCTGGGGGAACCGCAGGCGCTCAAACGTCTACGCTACAAAGCGCGGGACAAGCGGGAGAAGTCGCAGAAGGTCGTCATTCAGGTCCACGCCGCGATGGCCATGCTGGGCGACCGAGCGGCGTTGGACCAGTTGATGTGCTACGCCCAGTACGACGCTCTCTCGCGGGTGATCGCGCTGCAATGCCTGTGCGACGTGGCGGACCCGCGCTCGCAGGACACGCTGCTCTACCGGCTGCACGCGGAAGACGAGTACCTGGAAGCCAAGCTCATCGCGGCGCGGGCCTTGGGCAAGATCGGTTCCGACGCCGGGTACGAATTGGCGGCCAAGAGTACAACCTATACCGCGGACGACCGGCAGGATGTGATGCGGGTGCGCTCGCTGGCCGCCCTGGCCCTGGGGGCGATCGGCGATGAGCGGGCCCTGCCGCGGCTCAAACGCCTGGCCCAGCCCGGGCAGGACGCGCGCATCCAGGTGGCGGCGTGCTATGCGATCCGGCAGATTCTCAGGGAACCCGCCGCCCCGTAGTCGGCTGGGAGGACGCCGGGCAGCTGATGGGGGCTGCCTGCTCGCGTCCCCAACCGGCGGACTCGGTGGCGGCGGCGATGCGTCGG
>JAUWXH010000496.1 GCA_030616465.1 Planctomycetota bacterium
CGACCACGCCGCCGGACACGTCCCCCGTGCGGGCTGCTGCGCCGAGTTCCGTGATGGTCAGTTCGACAACGGTGGTATCGTAGGCATGACCGCCCTTGGGGCCGACGACCAGCGAGACCAGGTCGCCACGAGCGACGCGCACATCCGCCAGCTTGGCGGCATCCGTGGCGGCGGGAATCGACAGCATCTGGCCTCGCTGGATCGCCCCGCTCGCCAGAACCCGGTCGCCGACCTGGCTATGGCGTGTAATCCACCACTGGATGCCGTTGCCTCCCTTCGTGTCGGCACCGGCCACCCTGGCGCTGACGCTGATTCTGCCCTGGATAGGGCTGCGCCATCCGGCTGCGACGGCCCGCGCGGGGCCCGGATGCATCGCCACGCTGCGCGGTGGCAGCGTGAACGTGCTGACTGTGACCGGCTTGCGGGTCGCGTTGCCGCCGAACCAGGGCGTGTCGTTGTTGCCCCACCCGCGAACGCTCGGGCTGCCCGCGACGGCGTCGACCTTCTCGCTCAGCAGGTTGCTCGGTGCCGAAACCAGCCGTACTGCGGTTGCGGTCGCCTCGCGTCGCTGGAGCAAGCGGACAAAGAACCCGTATTCCGGTGCCAGGATCGGTCCCGTCTCCAGGTCCGCCGGGAGAAACGAAAAGCTGCCGGAGTGGGTCCGAACCGTCACGATCGTGCGGTTGGCATGCTCCAGTCGGGCCTGCTGCGTCCAGACGGCCGTGTTCAGAGTAGTGCCCAGGTAGAGCAGCGTGACCCGGATACCCCGACGGGACCTGCCGGCTGACTTTGACTGCCACGCGCAGTCACTCGTCACGGTTGTCCCGGCGTCTCCTGCCAGCGGCTGAGGCGTGCCGAGGATGCCATTATAGGCTTTGAGTTTTCCGTCGAAGTCGAGCTTCTCCGTACCGGCCTGAAAGCCCCACTCGATTTCCACCTCCGCAAGCTTCCACGGTTCGGCGGTGATCGCCCGGACCTGCGGCGGAGGATACGGCTGCGGCGGAAGGTTCGCGCCGTCCTTTAGGGCCACGACCAGATGGTCCATGGCCGTCTCCGGGCTGAGCGCGCCGACCGCGTAGACGTAGGTGCGGCCATCGGCCGACACCTCGGGCTCGTCCGCAGCCTTGGCTGCCCCGCCGCGCCGCGACCACCAACTCGAACTATTCCCGTGAGGCAGCCATCGCACCACCACGTCCGCGGGCCGGGGTATCACCCGGGCGTCGTTGGGCCAACGCAGTTCGATACGTTGGACAGGCCGCGGCTCCTCCCACAGCAGCCCGCAGATCACGCCGGTTCGCGCGTGCTTCAAACCCTCCTCGAAAAGGAACACGGTCTCCGGCGGGTTCTCTTCGGGCCGGCGGTCCGCGCGGAAGAAGTATGCGCTCGGGGCAATATCCGCCCCTTGGCCAAGCAGCGACGCCAGGTCCCCGGCCCCGGCGAGTGACGACTCGGCTGCACGCGCCCCGGTGGAACCATGCGCGATCATGATCGACGCTAGGATAACCGCAAGTACCGCACGCATGGTTTTCTCCTCTCGGCCAACCGCAGGGACGACGTAGACTGGCGCGCCAAATTGTAAAGCAATGCCGCGGGCACCGCCACAGGCAACAAGTGCCTGGATCGCGACGGCCACCCGTATCAGCGGACGGCACGATCCATATCCTCAATCGTCGCCTCCTTGACGGGGCGGCCATTGAGTGCGGCGGCAACCGACATGCTTAAACGGGGAAAGCTGGGAACGCAACTCTTCGGGTAAAGGTGCAAGGTTCTCCAGCCTTGTACTGGATTCCAGCGCGAATCGCATCCCCGTCAGTTCAAACTCGACGGGAACGAGCGCGGAATGCAGGTCTTCCTGAAACCGCTGCTGCCACTCGGCCAGCGTGTTGTTCGGGTTCCAACTGTGTCGCAGCGTGGGCGTCCAGCCCGTGTTCGCATAGACGTTGTAGTCCGCGTGGTTCGATGTCACCGTGCGCTCGTATGATCCGTCCTCGGGACATCCCATAAAGATCGTCAAGTCGCATCCGCGCGTCGTCGTGTCGGCCGTGACGTAATTGCGGATCAGCAAGTTGTTCAGGATGCGGACGTTCTCGAGTGGCCAATCATCGCCGCGCGGCATGCAAACGATTCCGCTTTCGTCCCCGGGTTCGAGTCTGCGGCGGTGGCAGCGGCCCGGTTGACATGGTACGTGGCAGCTGAGGCCACTCGCGGGAGCATCGCCCCAGCGGCGAGAACTGCCG
>JAUWXH010000363.1 GCA_030616465.1 Planctomycetota bacterium
CGTCGTCATCGCTAGGCCTCCCGCTTAGGCGGGCGCCCGCCTATCGGAAAGCGCATCGCGCCCTTTTCTGCAAAGAGTGTCTCCGCGAAATAGCTGCTGCGGACGAAGGGGCCGCTGGCGACCGCGGCAAAACCCATCTGCCGCGCGATCTCGCCGAGCTCCTCAAATCCCCCCGGCGACAGGTAGCGCGCGACGTCGATATGCTTCGGCGTGGGCCGCAGGTACTGGCCGATGGTCAGCAGGCGGCAGCCGGCGTCGAGCAGGTCGCGGAACGTTTCGAGCAACTCGTCGCGCGTCTCACCGAGGCCGACCATCATGCCGCTCTTGGTGTGCATCCGCGGGTTGGCAGCCTGGGCGAGCTCCAGCGTGCGCAGTGAACGGTCGTATCCGCCTTGCGGGCGAACGCGCTTAGTCTGGCTGCGCACCGTCTCGATATTGTGGTTGAACACTTCGGGCTCGGCGTCGGCGACCGCCCGGATGCATTCGCGTCGGGCGTGGAAGTCCGGCACGAGCACTTCTACGGTTGCCTCCGGCAGATGCTCTCGGACGGCCCGTATGCAGCGGGCGAAGTGCCCGGCGCCCTCGTCGGGCAGGTCATCACGCGCGACCGAGGTGATCACCACGTGGCGTAGGTTCAGATGTGCCGCCGCGTCCGCTAGCCGCTGCGGCTCGTCTTCGGCCGGCCGCTCGGGCCGGGCGGTGTTCACGGCGCAAAAGCCGCACCGCCGCGTGCAGCGGTCGCCGAGGATCATGAACGTCGCCGTTCGACGCGTCCAACACTCCGTCAAATTCGGGCACTTAGCCTCCGCGCAGACGGTGCTGAGTTGCAGTCCCTTCAGCAGCCGTTGCGTGCGCATCATCTCGTCGCCCAGCGGCAACGGCTTACGCAGCCACCGCGGCAACCGCCGCCCGGGAGAAGCACGCATGATAATCGGCAATGGTCGGCTACTTTCCATGGCGACGATATTCTAACACAGTTGTCCCGCGCATGAGAGTCGCGCGCGATTCGCCCGGCACCACGCTGTCGTAGTGGCATTCGCCGATCAGCCGACTAGGGACATGCTTGCGGCCCGTTCCCAGATTCGCCCCGTAGGGCTGGCTAAGTACGCCCCCGTACTGCATAATCGCTTTCCGCAGTCGCGCCGTGGAGAACCACGAGACGCCCGGTCGGTTGCCTCGGCGACTAGTGCCCCGATGGCCGGGCGGCGCTCCTCCCGCGACGCCGAATCGCAGTCGAGAGGCGACAATGCCGACAATCGCCAGGATTGGACCGTATCGTCTATACTTCTACAGTCACGACGCGAATGAGCCCGCGCATGTGCACGTGGATCGCGACGACAACACGGCCAAGTTCTGGCTGACGCCCGTGGCGCTGGCTTACAACATCGGCTTTCGCGCCAAAGAGTTGCGTGACATACAACGACTGGTCAGCGAGCGCGCGCCAGAGTTCCTGGAGGCGTGGAATGACTATTTTGGAGCCTAAGCCCGGCGAGCGCGTCATGGACGTGCGTTTCGACGACGACACCATGAGCGTCGATCTGGCCGACGGCCGGACGATCACCGTCCCGCTCGCGTGGTATCCACGCCTTCTGGACGCGACGCCGGCCCAACGGGGAAACTGGCAGATCTGCGGCGCCGGGTTCGGGATCCACTGGCCGGATATCGACGAGGACCTGAGCGCGCCGGGGCTCTTGGCGGGCGCCCCAGCGCCGCGAAGACCGGAAACCGTCAGACCATGAGCCAGCGCCGCTGCGTGCGCATCATCTCGTCGCCCAGCGGCAACGGCTTACGCAGCCACCCCTCCACCGAGAGTCGCAACGCGACGACTGAAAATAGCCCAGGACGCAAGTCCTTGTCGTTACCCACATTCTCTCTGGGTGGGGGTTGGGCTATGCTTGGGGGTGGGAGCGGGGTGGTGGGGTTCATGGATGGGCCCGGTTCGTCGTGAGGCACTTGGGCGTTGAGGTCATGGAGGACCGCATGAACGCCAGTGGCGTTTTGGCGCCGGCGGAGTGGGCCGAGCGCCAGTTCGGCGCGGTGGAGTTGGGAGACGTTCGCCGCACGTGCCGAGCGGTGGTTTTGGCCGAGCACATGGCGCGGCATCCGGCGGCCAGCTTTCCTGATCAGGCCGGCAGTTGGGGTGCGACGAAGGCGGGTTATCGATTGTTCGATCGGGAAGAGGTGACGTTCGAAGCGTTGCAGTCCCCGCACTGGCAGTTGACACGCCAGGCGGCGGGCGAGTGTGGCGTGGTGTTGATGATCGAGGACACCACGGAGCTGGACTTCACCGGTCATCGCAGCACCGCCGAACTGGGTCCGATCGGTGACGGCGGCGGTCGCGGCTTTCTCCTGCACAGCACGCTGGCGGTTGATCCGGCGGGCGCGGGGCGGGTGTTGGGCCTGGCGTATCAGATGGTGTTTTGTCGGCAGCCGACTCCCGAACACGAGACGCGCACGGAGCGCAAGCAGCGCCGGCGTGAATCGCAGATCTGGCCGCAAAGCGTCGCGCAGGTCGGCGCCTGCGTCGCCGGGGCGCAGTGGGTTCACGTGTGCGATCGGTACGCGGACAACTTCGAGATGTTCGCCGCCTGTCGGCGGGAGCAGGTCGACTTTTTGATCCGCGTGGCCCAGGACCGGCGTGCGGCGCCGGGACACCAGGCGGCCGAGCCGTCGGAGCATTTGTTGGAGTGGGCTCGCTCACTGCCGGCCGCGAGCCGCCGAGAGCTGACGGTGCGCAGCCGTCCGCAGCGCAAGGCGCGGCGGGCCCGGCTTTCGGTGGCCTTTGCCCCGCTGACGGTTTTTCCGCCGTGGCTGGATCGGGATTCGAGCGCGCCGCTGCGTTGCTGGGTGGTGCGTGTTTGGGAGCCGTCGCCGCCGGCGGGAGAAGAGCCGATCGAGTGGGTGCTGCTGACCAGCGTAGCGGTCGAGACGTCCGAGCGGGCGTTGACGATGGTCGATTGCTATGCGCTTCGCTGGCTGGTGGAAGAGTACCACAAGTGCTTGAAGACCGGCTGCGCGGTCGAGAAGCGGCAACTGCAACACGCCGATCGGCTGGAGGCCTGCATCGGGATGTTGGCGCTCGTGGCGGTGCGTCTGCTGCAACTGAAACTGACGGCGAAGACCGATCCGGATCGCCTGGCGCTCGAAGGCGCGTCGGCCGACCACGTGCACGTGCTGGCCGCGTACCGAGGTCGCTGTGCCGCAGACTGGACGGTGCACGAATTCTGGCGTGAGGTGGCCAAACTGGGCGGCTTCCTGGCTCGCAAAAGCGACGGCGACCCCGGCTGGCAAACACTCTGGCGCGGCTGGCAGAAACTCGACCTGATGACCGTCGGCGCCAACCTGACCCAGACGGGGAACCGAAATTGTGGGTAACGACAAGG
>JAUWXH010000533.1 GCA_030616465.1 Planctomycetota bacterium
CGCCGTATCAGTTGGCCTGCCAATACATGGCCAACGCCGACAGTCCCACCCACGCGCGTGAGGGCAACGCCCACCACGGCGACGCCGCCCGGCGACGATTGCCGATGATCAGCCACCTGGGCAAGATGCTCAGCCTGGTGGTGGGCGGAACCTGGGCGGCGCGGCGCGACGGCGAGGACGTGTTCGGCCTGACCGTGATCGGCGACGGCGGCAGCAGCACCGGCGAGTTCCACGAGTCGCTCAACATCGCCTCGGTCCACAACGTCCCGGTGCTGTTCCTCGTCCAGAACAACCACTATTCCTTCTCCACGCCGACCAGCGCCCAGTACAACTGCGAGCGGCTTTCCGATCGGGCGGTGGGCTACGGCGTCCGCGGCCTGACGATCGACGGCACGGATTCGTGGGGCGTCTACTCGACCGTCTGCGACGTGCTCGACGCCATGCACGACGACCCGGCGCCGGCCATCCTCGAATGCATGACCCTGCGCCTGCACGGCCACGCCGCGTACGATCAGGCCGAATACATCACGCCCGAGCAGCGCCGGCAGTGGCTCCGCGAGGACCCGGTACCCAAGACGCGGAAGATGCTTCAGGAGTGCTGCGGGTTTTCCGAGAGCCGGATCGCGGAGATGGAAGCGGCGGTCCAGGACGAGATCGATCAGACGATCGGCGAAGCGCTGAAGGTGGGCCGCCCCAAGCCCCGCGCGCAACGCCTGGACGTCTACGCCAACTCGCCGCCGCCGGAGGTCAAGCCGATTAGCATTCGCCGGGCCAAGAACGGCGAGGCGGTCAATCACGCGCTGGATTACATCCTGGCCAACAACCCGGACGCCTTCCTGGCCGGGCTGGACGTGGGGACCTACGGGTCGGCCTTCAAGACGTGCAAGGGGCTGATGGATCGTTACGGGGCGGAGCGGGTGATCGACATGCCGATCTGCGAGTCGGGCACCACCGGCTTTGCCCTGGGGGCGTCGCAAGTCGGCACCCGGCCGATCATCGAGTACCAGTTCGCCGACTTTGCCACCGAGGCGGTTTCCCAGTTGGGACTGAACGCCGGAACGTGGTATTTCCGCACCGGCAACCCGGCACCGCTTCTGATCCGCCTGCCGTGCGGTGGCGGGTTGACGATGGGGGCGTTTCACTCGGGCGAGCACGAGGGCCTGTGGGCGCGGTTTCCCGGGCTTAAGCTGCTCTACCCCGCCACGCCCCAGGAGACGTTCGAGGCGCTGCTGGCGGGCTTCTACGACCGCAACCCCTGCCTGGTGTTCGAACACAAACTGCTCTACTGGAGCAAGAGCGGCCCGATCGATTTCGGCGGAAACCTCCAGGCCGTGTGGCGCTCGCGCCGGCACACCGAAGGGTCCGAGGTCACCGTGGTCGCCTTCGGGGCCATGGTCTACGAGGCCATCGCCGCGGCCGCCGCCTGCCGCTGGTCGCTCGAGGTCTGGAACCCCTTCGTGCTCAAGCCGCTGGACCTGGAGCCGATTCTCAACTCGGTCGAAAAGACGGGAAGACTGGTGGTGGTCCAGGAATGCGGGTCCACCCAGGGACTGGGTGATAGGGTGATCTCCCTGATCCTCCGCCGGCGCCGAGAGGCGCTCCGATGCCCGCCAAAGCTCATCGCCGCGCCGGACGTGCCGGTTCCCTTTGCACCGGAGCTGGAGTCGCATTATCGGCCGAATGCGGATAAGATAGTGGTGGGTATCCAGCAGATGTTCGGGGAGGCGTGATGAACGAAGCACGGTTCAGGATGCCGCTGCATCTGCCCGCTCAGGGTGCCGCCGAAACCGAGGCGACCATCATCGAGTGGAACGTCGCCGAGGGCGACCACTTCCAGAAGGGCCGGGTGCTGGCACAGATCGACAGTGCCAAGTCCGTCTTCGACTTCGAGGCGCCCTGCGACGGGATGGTGATCCGGCTGATGTACGTCGAAGGCGACGCAGTGC
>JAUWXH010000544.1 GCA_030616465.1 Planctomycetota bacterium
TGGTGCAGCCCACGATCGGGTTCCACGTCGATCCGGTCCACTCGATCCGCGACGCCTGCGCCATGCCCCGCCTCCATCTGCCGCCACGGTACCTAACATTGCCCGTACCGTCAAGGGCTTATTACCGCATTCGCAACGTAACGCCCATCGCACCCCTGTGTATCGCCAGCAGCGCGCCCATCGCTCCAATTGCCGCAAGCCTAGCCGATCGCTAATCTTGTGAGAAGCGCAACACGGGCCGAAGGCTCGGAAGGTGGATTCGACGGCGAATATGGCAGGCAAGACTGATGGGCCGAGAACCAAGCGGTGCCGAGGCGCCGCGCTGGAGCAGCGCGCCAGTGAGCCCACGCCGCCGGTGGTGGGGTTTGTGTCGCTGGGGTGTGTCAAGAACCTGGTCGATTCGGAGAAGATGCTCGCGCAGATCGCGGAGGCGGGGGCGTTGATCAGCGGGGACGAGGGGGCGGCGGACACCATCGTCGTCAACACCTGCGGCTTCCTCCAAGCTGCGCGGGCCGAGGTGCTCGAGGTACTGGGGGAACTCGTCGAGCGCAAACGCCGCGGCGAGCTGAAGCGGATTGTCGTCGCCGGCTGTCTGGTGCAGCGCGACGGGGCGAAGCTGCTCGAGGCGGTGCCGGAAATCGACGCGCTGGTCGGGGTACACAACCGCGACGACGTGGCCGCCGCGGTGTGGGGCGCTCATCCGCTCGGCGGCGCGAGACCGAAGCCCGAGCGCGAGCGAGTGGGCGCAAAACCCGTCGCTTGCGCTTGGGGTTCTGATCCGCGCGGACTGAAGTCCGCGGCTCGTGTGCGGAAGACGAAACTCT
The DNA here is from genome assembly GCA_030616465.1 of Planctomycetota bacterium. Classification (GTDB taxonomy): domain Bacteria; phylum Planctomycetota; class Phycisphaerae; order UBA1845; family Fen-1342; genus JAUWXH01. Next base: position 825 of record JAUWXH010000544.1, read on the forward strand.
ACCTCGGTGACTATCACCCGCAGCCGTGGTCGGATCGCGGTCGGCTGCGGTTGACGCCGCGGCATTACGCGTACGTACGGATCAGCGAGGGATGTGACCAGAAATGCACGTTTTGCACAATCCCGGCGATCCGCGGGCCGATGCACTGCAAGCCGCCGGACGAGATCGTCGCCGAGTGTCGCGAGCTCATCGCGGATGGCGTCCACGAGCTCATTCTGATCGGGCAGGACACGACCAGCTACGGCGAAGACATCGGCTACCAGCTCGGGTCGGCGGGGCTGCTGCGGAAGCTCGACGCCGAATGCGACGGCGCGAAGTGGATTCGCCTGATGTACGCGTACCCGTCGGTGATAACGGACGAAATGATCGCCGCGATCGCCGAGTGCGAACGAATCGTCAAGTACATCGATCTCCCGCTTCAGCACATCAACGGCCGCGTGCTGCGGGCAATGCAGCGGCGGGTCACGCGCAAGCAGACAGAGAGACTCCTGAAGAAGATCCGCCGGCAGATTCCCGGCGTCACGATCCGCACGACGTTCATGGTCGGCTTCCCCGGCGAGACCGAAGCGGAGTTCCAGGAACTGCTGGACTTTGTCCGCGACTTCGGCTTCGACGCACTCGGCGCGTTCAAGTACTCGTCCGAGCCGGAAACACCCGCCGGCCGCATGAAGAAGCAGCTTGACGACGCGGTCAAGCAGGAGCGTTACGAACGGCTGATGCTCACCCAGCAGGAGGTTGCCCTACCGGCCGTGCGACGGCGCGTCGGGCAAACGTTCGAGGTCGTGGTCGATGGCAGCGATAACAAACGTAGGACCGTGGCCCGCCATGCCGGCCAGGCCCCCGATGTAGACTCCGTTTGCCTGCTGGAAGGGGGCGTGTTCGAGCCCGGCGAGTGCCTGCCCGCGCGCTGCGTCGGCACCGAGGGCTACGACTTGGTGATTCAGCCCGCCCGGCGGCGGCGGACGGCCGCTCGCAAGACCTAGCCGGCCGCGAGGCGTGGCCGCTCGACAAGG
>JAUWXH010000147.1 GCA_030616465.1 Planctomycetota bacterium
GCCGCGATCCCCGACGTGGTCGTTGCCACGAACAACCAGTTCGCCTGTTCCACGACCGGGCAGGAGGAGCTCGTCGAGCTCATTCGCGAGCACAAGCTGAACCGCGTGGTAGTTGCGGCTTGCACGCCACGCACACACGAGCCCGTTTTCCGCGAGGCGTGTGCCGGGATCGGCTTCAATCCGTACTTGCTCGAGATGGTCAATATCCGCGACCAGTGCTCGTGGGTGCACGCCAAGCACCCGGCTGAAGCCCAGGAGAAGGCCCGCACGCTGATCCGCATGGGTATCGCTCGGGCTCGCCATCTGGAGCCGCTGCAGGAAGGCGAGGCGCCCATGACGCGGGCGGCGCTGGTCATTGGCGGAGGGGTGGCGGGTATCGAGGCGGCTACGGACCTCGCCGTGCAGGGCTTTCCCGTCACGCTGGTCGAGAAGACCGATCGGCTGGGCGGTCGCCTGGCGCCGCCGAACCTCAAGTACCTCTATCCCAACCTGCGCCCGGCTGCCGACGTGCTGGAGGAGAAGATCAAGCGCCTCAAAGACGGCGGGGCGCGCGTCTTGCTAAACACCGAGGTCGAGAACATCACCGGCTTTGTGGGCAACTTCGAGGCGACGCTGAACGGGGAGACCAACGAGGTCTTGCCGGTCGGGGCGATCATCCTCGCCCTCGGGGCCGACCTGCACCATCCGCAGGGTGAACACGGCTACGCCAAGCTGCCGAACGTGATTACCAGCGCGGAACTCGAGCGGGCCTGCTTCGAAAGCGAAACGATAACCATCGGCGGGAAGCGACCCAAGCAGGCCTCGTTCATCTTGTGCGTCGGCTCGCGCGAGCCGGAGGGCTTCACCGGCTGCTCACGCTATTGTTGTCCGACCGCGATCAAGCAGGCCATCCACCTCTGTCGCCAGGGAATCGACACGACCATTTTCTACCGCGACATTCGCACGATCTCGACCGGGGCGGAGGAGATGTACCGCGAGGCACGCGGCATGGGCGTGCTCTTCGTGCGCATCCCGCCCGACGAGAAAGTGGAGGTGGTGGGCGAGAAGCGAGCCGAAGGTGTGCGTTGCTTCGATGATCTGCTCGGTCGGCGGCTGGAGGTCCCGACGGACCTCGTGATTCTGAGTGTCGGCATGCGACCGCGGCAGCCCGAGACCGACAAGTTCCACGACATGCTCAAGGCCGGCGTCGGGCTGGATGGCTTCTTCCTGGAACGCCACCCGGAGTTGGCGCCGGTAGAGACTGCGGTTGAGGGCGTGCTCCTGGCCGGCACCGTCCAGGGGCCGAAGGACATCGTGGACAGCGTGGCCCAGGCGTCGGCCGCGGCCGCCAAAGCCTCCGTCTTCCTGGCCTACGACAAGGTGAAGCAGGACCCGGCGGTGGCGGTGGTGGACGAAGTAAAGTGCCGCGCTTGCGGCCGCTGCGTCGAGATCTGCCAGTTTCAGGCGCCGCAACTGGTCGAGACTGAGCCGGGGATTCATGTGGCTCGCATCAACGCCGCGTTGTGCAAGGGCTGCGGCACCTGTACGAGCTGGTGCCCGTCGGGCGCCATTACGTCCAAGCACTACACCGACCACCAGATGCACGCTCAGATCGACGCGTTCTTCGAAGAAGAGCCGCAGGCTTTAGCCTGCGCGGACAGTAGGGAGTAAGCTGGGTTATGCCGGCCTCGACCAAGAGAAAACCAAGGGGCAAACGCGGGGCGAAGAAAACACGCGACACCAGCACCGCGCGGGCTGAAGCCCGCGGCTCGTCCTGGGACCCCCGTATCGTCGTCTTCGCCTGCAACTGGTGCTCGTACGCGGGGGCTGACACTGCCGGAGTCTCGCGCATCCAGCACCAGCCGCACTTCCGCATGATCCGCGTGATGTGCTCCGGACGCATCCAACCGGGGTTCGTGCTGCGGGCGTTCGAGAAGGGGGCCGACGGCGTGCTGGTCTCGGGTTGCCACTTTGGAGATTGTCATTACGTTTTCGGCAACGAGCGTGCCGTCGAGCAGTTCGAGAAGACCAAGAATGTGGTGAGACTTTTGGGCCTGGAAGAGGGGCGCCTGCGCCTGGAGTGGATCAGTGCCGCCGAGGGCGTCCGCTTTGCGGAAGTCATCAATGAATTCACCGACCAGGTGCGCCAGCTCGGCCCAAGCCCCTTGGCCGACAAGCGAGTCATCAGTTCTCAGTCGTCAGTCATTAGTAAGGAGCGCGCCGCGGAAGTGGTGCACTGACAACTGAAAACTGACAACGGAGTTGACGCCGATGCCGGAACTTGCCGACGTCGCCAAAACGACCAGGGCCTGGGCCTGTTATGACTGCGGAAAGTGCACCGCCACCTGTCCGATCGCGCGGGTCGGCGGAGACTATAGCCCGCGCCGGCACGTGTTGGCGACCAACCTGCGCGACCGGAAAGAGATCGTCAGCAACGGCACGCTGTTCAGTTGCCTGACGTGCAGCTTGTGTGACCGGCGTTGTCCGGCCGAAGTCGGCTACACGCAGTTGATCCAGAAGCTGCGTGAGCTCTCGCATCGCGAGGGTGTCGAGCCGGACTGCCCGCACGGCGGGGCGCTGCAATCGGTCATGCGCATGATGGCGACCGGCGGCACACAACAGAACCGCATGGACTGGTTGAGCGACGACCTGAAGACCGAACCCAAGCAAGGCACGCTGTTCTACTGGACCGGCTGCGCCATGTACTACGACGCCTTCTTCCCGGACTTTCAGGTCACGACGCTCAATGGAACCCGGGCCGCGGTGCGCCTCTTGAACAAGTTGGGCCAGACGCCGGTCGTATCGCCGGACGAGCGCTGTTGCGGGCACGACCTGCTCTGGAATGGCGACCGCCAGAGCTTCGAGTCGCTCGCCAGGCACAACGTCAAGCTGGTCGCCGACAGCGGGGCCGAGACGCTGGTTGTCTCCTGTGCCGAGTGCTTGCGGACGTGGAAGCTCGATTACCAGCCGTTCTTTGAGGGCAAGCCGCCGCGGATCATGCACATTACCGAGTTCCTGGCCGAGCACGTGCCGGAGCTGAAGTTCAAGACGGACGGGCAACGTCGGGTCACGTTTCAGGACCCCTGCCGCCTGGGCCGCCATCTGGGGATCTACGATGCTCCGCGGCAAATGCTGGCGGCCATGCCCGGGGTCGAGTTGGCCGAGATGCGCCGCTCCGGGCCGGCCGCCCTGTGTTGCGCGGGCGGAACCTGGTCGAACTGCGACCGCTTCGCCAAGCAGCTCCAGGTCGGACGCCTGCGCGAAGCGCGGGCGACCGGGGCGGAGGTGTTGGCAACGGCCTGCCCGAAGTGCCAGGTCCATTTCCGCTGTGCGATGAAGGATCCCAATTTGGGAGGTGAGATCGAGATCGAGCTGCGCGATGTGGCCGAACTGGTCGCCGACGCGCTGGCCGAGTAAGCCGAAGCTGACAGAAACGAGCCACGGGAGACTCTCGAAGGAGGACAGGCACCTGATGGTTGCGAAAACGACGAACGGCGAACTCCGCATCGGTGTCTTCGTCTGCGATTGCGGACTGAACATCGCCGGCGCGGTCGATTGCGCCGCGGTGGCCGAGTATGCCGAGACGCTGGCCGACGTGATCTGCGCGGTCCGCAACAAGTATACCTGCGCCGACCCGGGCCAGAACGAGATCAAGAACGCGATCCGCCAGCACCGGCTGAACCGGGTTGTGGTCGCCTCGTGCACGCCCCGGCAGCATGAGCCGACCTTTCGGCAGTGCGTACGCGAGGCCGGCCTGAATCCCTACCTGATGGAGATGGCCAACCTCCGCGAGCACTGCTCCTGGGTGCACTCCGGCGACTGGGACGGTGCCACGCAGAAGGCCAAGGACCTGATCGCCAGCGCCGTCGCCCGGGCACGCTTCCTGCAACCGCAGGAGGAGCTGACCGTCCCGGTCACCAAGCGGGCGTTGGTGATCGGCGGGGGCGTGGCCGGCATCGAGGCCGCCATCGAGCTCGGCGACGCCGGCCACCAGGTCGTGCTCGTCGAAAAGGAAGCCTCCATCGGTGGGATCATGGCCCAACTCGACAAAACCTACCCCACCATGGACTGTTCGATATGAATTCTCGGGCCGAAGGCCATCGATGCCGGTCGGCATCCGAACGTAGAGCTGCTCACCTTCAGCGAGGTCGAGGAAGTCTCCGGCTACATCGGGAACTTCACCGCCAAGATTCGCAAGAAGGCCCGCTACGTGGACCTCAGCGAGTGCAACTCCTGCGGCGAATGCGCCAAGGTCTGCCCGGTCGCCAAGCCGGATGAGTACCAGATGGGACTCTCGTCCCGCAAGGCGATCTACATTCCGTTCCCGCAAGCCGTGCCCTGCTCTTACATCCTCAACATGGACGACTGCCTCGGCAATAACCCGATCGCGTGCGGCAAGTGTGCCGAGGTGTGCGAGAAGAAAGCCATCAACTACGACGACCACGACGAGGTTATCACACGCGAGGTCGGGGCGGTCATCGTGGCCATCGGCCTCGACGTCTACGACCCGACCGAGATGGACGAGTACGGCTACACCCGCTTCGATAACGTCGTCACCACGATGGAGTTCGAGCGCCTGATCTGTGCCGGTGGTCCCACCGGCGGCCACTTCGTACGCCCCAGCGATCACGAGCGGCCCAAGCGGATCGGGTTCATCCAGTGCGTCGGGTCGCGCAACCCGAAGATCGGCCGGCCCTATTGTTCCAACATCTGCTGCATGAACACGATCAAGGACACCTTGCTGCTGGCCGACCACTACCCCGACGCCGAGAACGTCGTCTTCTATCAGGACATCCGGGCTTTCGGAAAGTCGTTCGAGGACATGTTCCAGCGTTCCAAGGAGGCCGGCACGCGCTACGTCCGCGGGCTGCCGGGTGACGTCGAGGAAGATCCCGAGACGCACAACCTGATCGTGACGGTGGAGAACACGACCAGCGGCAAGCTGGAACGCCATGAACTCGAGATGCTGGTGCTGTCGGTGGGCGTCCAGCCGCCCAAGGACCTGGCTAAGATCTCCGGGATGCTGACCCTCTCCAAGACCTCCGACGGCTTCTTCATGGAGTCGCACCCGAAGCTGAAGCCGGTGGACGCGCCGACCCGCGGCGTGTTCTTCGCCGGCTTCTGCGAGGCCCCCAAGGACATCAAGGACTCGGTGTGCCAGGCCGGGGCGGCGGCGTCACGCGGCGGCGCCCTGCTCAACGCCGGCCAGATCCAGATCGAGGCCATTACCAGCCGAATCGACGAGCAGGCCTGCAAGAAATGCGGCCTGTGCGCCGCCGTCTGCCCGTACGGTGCGATCGTTTGGGAGAAGGGCGAACCGGCTGTCGTGATCGAGGCGGCCTGCGCCGGTTGCGGGGCCTGTGGAGCCACCTGTCAGTTCGGTGCCATCACCATGCGCCACTTCACCGACGACCAGCTCTTCGCCCAGGTGCGCGCCACGCTGGCCGAGAACCCGCAGGACAAGGTCTTCTGCTTCGCCTGCAACTGGTGCTCGTACGCCGGCGCCGACATGGCCGGCATCTCACGCATGCAGTACCCGGCCACCAACCGGGTCGTACGGACAATGTGTTCGGCGCGCGTCTCCGAGGAGATGGTGCTCGAAGCCTTCCGCTGCGGCGCCCCCGTCGTGCTGGTTTCCGGTTGCCACTACGCCGACTGCCACTACATCAACGCCAACCGCCAGACGGTCAAACGCGTGCAACGCCTCTGGGACAAGCTGGAGAAGGCCGGCGTGCGGCCCGAGCGGCTGCAACTGGAGTGGATCAGCGCCGCCGAGGGCCGGAAGTTCGCCAAGGTCATGCATCAGATGGAGGAGTTGCGCAAGACGGTCACGATGGAGGAGATCGAGCACGCACGCGAGGCGCTCAAGCCGAAACCCAAGAAGGCCGCCAAGAAAAAGAAGGAGGAGGAGGAACCCGCCGCCGCGGTCGCGAGTTGAAACGGAGTGATCAGCAGTAGGGCAGGTCGAGTCTTC
>JAUWXH010000419.1 GCA_030616465.1 Planctomycetota bacterium
CGGCAGGCTGTGCGGTTCGCTGAGCAGGGTCTCGACGGCTTCGATGCCCGCCGGCCCGTCGGCGTCGGCGATGCAATCGACCCGTAGCTCGACCAGGCCCGCGCCGGCTTGCGTCGCGGCGCGCACCTGCTCGGCCGGCGGCGGGTCGAGACTCGTGATGGGCACAGCGAGAAGCGTTTTCATGGTCCGGTCTTACAGTGCTGAACCTTCACCGGGCCTCTGCGAGTGCTGCGGCGGCCTGCTTGCGATGCCCACGGCCCGCCCACCCGGGTCCGTCCACGCCGCTCACAGTTCGGAAAAAACCGACGTGGGCGGCGTCTGCAGGGCGCTACAGATGCGCGCCAGCGTCCAGGTAGTCGTGGCGGTCTTACCGAGCTCGATCTGGGAAAGCTGGGCCGAAGTGATGTCCGCCGCGGCGGCCACTTCGTTCAACTTGCGGCCCGCATCGGTCCGCAGAGCCCGCATGCGCGCGCCCAGGCGGCGATTGAATTCCGCCTCCGTCCGCGCCGCAATCCCCATCTCCGCCAGTTGCCGCTCCAGCGCCGTCAGCAACGTCAACTGCTGGATCGGCTTTTCCAGCAGATCGCGCGCGCCGGCCTGCGTGGCAGCGACTACCTGATCACGCTCCGGAAACGCGGCCATCGCCACAACCCGCGTCTGCGGCGACGCCGTCAGCAGCGACGCGATCACCTCCGTCCCCTCCGCTTGCGGCAGGCGCAGATCAACCAGCGCGAGCTGACAGGGGTTCTCGGTGGCGTAGCGCAGGCCTTCGCTCGGGTCGGTGAAGGTGATGACGTCGAACGCGGCCGCCGCGAGCCAGCCGTGCAGCTTGCGGCAGACGGCCAGGTCGTCGTCGATCACCAGGGTGCGGACGGAAATACGCCGTTTCATCAGCCGCGTATTGTGCTGTCTGGGTGTCCGTTTTCCAAGGCTCTCGCGGCCACAAACCCGGGGCTCGGCGTGCAACCCGCGGTCAGGTAACGGGTAAGACCCTGTGGGGCGGTGGGTGTGGTGTGCCCACGTGGGGGCCACGGCCGCTCGCCAGCCGCGGGGCCGCGGGGTATTCTGTCGGACGGTCTGCAGCAGACGGAGTAGCACAAGATGAACCGTAAACCCCGCTGGGCTTTGCTGGTATGCCTGGGGCTGTTCGTCAGCCCGACGCCTGCCCAGGATATGTACGCCGACGACGAGGATCCTCCGCCTGAGAAGGCCAAGGTGCCTGACGCGGGCTTCTGGCCCACCCAGCGCTTGATGGAATTCTGGATGCACCGCGTTGCGGACGACATGGCCGTGCGGTACGAGTTCGACGAGGACCAGCTCTACCTGACGCGTGAGGCCCTCAAGGAACACATCCCCCGCTTCCTGAACGAGAACCGCGCGGAGATCCAAACGCTGATGAACCAGTTCCTCGAAGCCCAATTCGCCGACGAGGCGCCTGAGGTCGAGTACGTCGCCGACTGGGCTCAGCGCGTCCTGCCGCTGATGCACAAATTTGAAGACGTGGTCGGTGACCTCACCGGGGACATGCGCGAATACCTGACCGAGGACCAGGTCATCATCATGGAGGGCGAGCACGCCGCGTTTCGCACCGGGATGGGACTGATCACCAACAAGGTGGCCGTCTGGAGTGACGGCGGCTACGACCCGGAGACCGAGTGGCCGCGTAGCCCGGGCCACCGGCCGGACCGGAATCACGACGACGAGCGGCGCGCGCAGGCGGAGATGGACGCCGCCCGTCAAGAGGCCATCGCCCAGGCCCGCGAGGGCCAGACGGCCAACCCGGCCCGTGGGTCCGGCAAGACGCGCAAAGACCCCTGGACGCGCTACGTGGACGAGTTCGTCCAGCGGTACCACTTCAACGATGAACAAAAGGAGAAGGCGTACCGGCTGCTCGAGGTTCAACTGCGCAAGCGGGACAACTACCTCGAGCGCAAGCTTCCCGAGATGGACCGGATCGAGAAAGAGCTGAAAGAAGCCAAGACCGACGCGGAGCGCGAAAAGGCCCAGGCCGGACTGGAGAAGCTGAACGCCCCGGTTGACCGGATGTTCCAACAGCTCAAGGACCGGCTCCAGCAGCTTCCCACGCGCGACCAGCGAAAGAAGGCCGCCAAGGAGCGGATCGAGCGCGACAAGAAGCCGGCTTCCAAACCCTCGCGCCCGAAGGCGGACAACCAACCCACGCCGTAGCGGCCAGCTCAGAGGAAATCGGCGATGACCGAGTCCGCTAGCAGTAAGCCCGCGCGCGTGAGGCGTATGCCGCGCTCGTCCACCTCCAACAGGCCGAGATCACCGTGCTTCTTGATCGCGTCGGCGAAGAAGTTCACCGGGTCGTCACCGAAACGCTCGCGGAAGCGGTGCCGGTCCATCCCCTCGGTCAGCCGCAGCTCTAGCATCGCGGTCTCGCGCGCACGGCGTTCGGGCGTCAGCCGCTCTTGCTCGACCCAGGGGCTGGCTCCGCCCAGCACGGCCTCGACGTACGCGGCGGTGTCGGCAACGTTCTTGTAGCGGACGCCGTCCGCGAAGCCGGCCGCGGACGGCCCGATGCCCAGGTACGGCTCGTTGTGCCAATAGGTCAGGTTGTGGCGGCACTCCTGCCCGGGCCGGGCGAAGTTGCTGATCTCGTATTGCCGGTAGCCCGCCGCGGCCAGCCGATCAATCGCGGCCTCGTACATGTCTGCTTCAGTATCAGGGTCAACGCGTTCGACCAGGCCGTCCGCAAGTTGCTGATGGAGCCGTGTGCCGGGCTCGTAGGTCAGGCCGTAGCAAGAGAGGTGGTCAGGTTCCAGTTCGCGGGCGGCGCCGAGCGTCGCCAGCCACGATGCGAATGACTGGCCGGGGATCGCGAAGATGAGATCGAGATTGATCTGCCGGATGCCCTGTTGCCGACAAATCTCGACGGTTTCGGTCACCTGCGGCGGAGTGTG
>JAUWXH010000233.1 GCA_030616465.1 Planctomycetota bacterium
ACGACCTATGCTCCCACCCGCCGGGGTCGCACGGAGCCCCCGGACTCGGTCTGCGGGTGAGTCGGCGGGCCACCGTCGCCTGGACGAAGATCGTGTTGGCCGGCGGCGAAGACCACCTCGACCTGGGTGTGCAACTGGACCCCGACGAAGCGGTGTTCACCGGGCCCAGCGGCTTTCCTACCGCTTGAGAGCGCGTTTGAGGATCTTGCCCGTCGGGCTGCGGGGCAGGTCTGCGGCAATCCTCACCTCACGCGGGACCTTGTAACCGGCCAGTCGTTCCCGGCAGAAGCTGCGGAGCTCAGCCGCGCTCGCGGAGGTCTCCTCCCTGAGAATTACATACGCCAGCGGGAGCTCGCCGCGCACCTCGTCGGCCATGCCGACCACGGCCACTTCGGCAACGGCCGCGTGCTCGGCCAATACGCTCTCGATCTCGCGTGGGTATACGTTTTCGCCGCCGACGATGATCATTTCCTTGGCGCGCCCGGTGATATAGACGAAGCCGTCAGCGTCAACGTGCCCAATGTCACCGGTCCACAACGCACCGTCGCGGACGGTGGCGGCAGTGGCCTCGGGCCGGTTGTGGTAGCCGAGCATCACGCAGTGCCCGCGGATGAGCAACTCGCCGTCCTGTCCCGCCCGCAACGGCGTGCCGGCTGCGTCCACCGCACCGATCTCAATCCCGGGCAAAGGCCGTCCGACCGACCCGGGCCGGCGTGCCCAGGGCACGTTGATCGACACGGCCGGTGAAGTCTCCGTCAACCCGTAACCCTCGTAGATGGGGATGCCGAACCGATCCTCGAACGCTTGGGCGACCTTGGGCGGCAGCGGCTCGCCCCCGCTGATCGCCAACGTGACCGATGCAAAAGCCTGCCGGTCCACCTGCTTCATCTGTGCCAAAGCCGCGTACATGCTCGGGATCGCCATGAAGAGGGTGACCTTCCGCTCGGCAATCGTGCTGACGACGGTGACGGGACTGAAGCGCGGCAGGTAGTGCACTGCAGCGCCCAGCACCAGCGGCGTGACCGTCATCACAGTGAAGCCGAAGCTGTGAAACTGCGGCAGCACACTCAGGAACACCTGCGCGGGGTTCATGCGCGCATGTTCGATGCTCGCCCGCGCGTTGTGCACCAGGTTGTCGAAGCTGAGGCAGACCCCTTTCGGGTCGCCGGAGGTACCGGACGTGTAAAGAACGACGGCAACATCTCGCGGCTCGGCGTCGGGGGCGGCGGTATCACCGGGAACCAGCGTCTGGGTGTTCAGCAGCAGCGTCCTGAGGCCGGTCCCGGCGAGGTTCGGGGCGAACCGCTCGATCGTGATCACCAGGTCGAGCTCGGCGTCGCGAATGATCTTGGCGAGCTCTTCCGGCCCCAGCAGGAAGTTGAGCGGCACCGGCACCTTGCCGGCATACCAACAGGCGAAGATCGCCGCCGCGCAGGCCGATGAGGTCGGCGCCATGATGCCAACGCGGGACTGCTCGGTTTGGGCCGCGATCTGCGGCGCCAGTCCCGCCGCCACCGCGCGGAAGCCCTTGTAACCTAGTGCCAGGCTCTGGTCGCAAGCGGCGGGCCGATCCGGCTGCCTGGCACAGGTCTGTTCGAGCTGGCTCAGCAATGGGTGCATGGTCGGGCCTCCGCGATGAATGGCGTACCCATTGTTCATCGCGGCTGGATTCTTCGTCGCTCGCGCTCCTCAGAATGACAGGAACCTGTTCTCCTCACAACGACTGGGGAGAGACGTCACAGGCCCGCGAACAGCGCCTCGACGAACATATCGGGATCAAACGGTTCGATGTCGTCGATTGTTTCGCCCAGCCCGACAAACTTGACCGGGATGTCGAGCTGGTCGCGGATGCCGACCACGATACCGCCCTTGGCCGACCCGTCCAGCTTCGCCAGGAACAGCCCGGTAACGTCGGTCACCTCGGAAAAGACCTTGGCCTGGTTGATGGCGTTCTGGCCGATGGTCGCGTCGAGCACCAGCAGTGTTTCGTGCGGGGCGTCCGGAATCTTCTTCTGCACCACGCGGTGGATCTTGCCCAGCTCGCGCATCAGGTGGTCCTGGGTGTGCAGCCGGCCGGCGGTGTCGAGCACCAGAGCATCCATGTTGCGGGCGACGGCGGCCTCGCAGGCGTCGAACGCGACCGCGGCCGCGTCGCTGCCGGACTGGTGCTTGACGATCTGCGCCCCGCAACGCTCGGCCCAGATTGCCAGTTGTTCGATCGCCGCCGCACGGAACGTGTCGCACGCCCCCAGCAGCACCGACTTGCCCTGTTTGCGGAGGTAGCTGCCGAGTTTGGCCACGCTGGTCGTCTTGCCGGAGCCGTTGATACCGACGACGAAGATCACGGTCGGCCCGGAAGCGGCCAGGCGCAGTTGCCGATCGTCCGCGCTCCATGTGGCCGCGATGCGCTGCTTGAGGAAGGGCAGGATTTCTTGGGCTTCGCTGATCTCGCCGGCCTTCCACGCACCGCGCACCTCGTCCTGCAACGCCATGACGGTGCTGGGCCCCATGTCGCCAGCGAGCATCGCGTCGGCCAGCTCCTCCAACAGGTTCTCGTCAATCTTGCGGCCGACCGTCAGCACCGACCGCAGCCCGGAGGCGATCTTGTCGCGCGTCTTGGTCAGCCCCTTCTTGAATGCGTCAAACAGCCCCATGGCAACCTTCTCTTCGTTCCGGTCGGCCGATCAGTGTTCCGTGCGCGAACCCCCCTGCTCGGGCCCATCGGCAGGCCCGCGGTCGCCCTCGTTCTCCAGGTTCCGCCGAATGCTGTCCAGCACGCCGTTCACGAACGCGGGCGAGTCGGCATCGGCAAAGCGGCGGGCGAGCTCGATGGCCTCGTTGATGACCACCTGCGGCGGGCGGGCCGCGTCGCGCTCGTCCAGTTCGTGCAGGCCCAGTCGCAGGATGTTGCGATCGACCGGCGGCATGCGGGTCACCGTCCAGTGGGCCGCCTGGCGCTCGAGCAGCTCGTCGTATCGTTGCCGATGCCGCCAGGTTCCCACCGCCAAGCCGCGGGCGAAGTCCAGCGCGTCTTCCGGCGGCGACGCCTTGAAGCACAAGTCTTCATGCACCAGCGGGTCGCGCAGAAACTCATCGAGCCCGTCAGCGAACTCGTCGCCCATCGCGTCGAACAGGCACAGCGCCTGCAATGCCAGCATGCGTGCCTGTGACCGTTTCCTGACCGGCATTTGCGGCAAGTAGTCTCGCGTGTGGGGCAATCGTCGCTACTTCGGCAACGCCGAGATCGCCGACAGAACGTTGGCCATCTCGATCGCGGCCAGGGCGGCGTCGGCCCCCTTGTTCCCCTGCTTGGAACCGGCCCGGTCGATGGCCTGCTCCAGCGAGTCGGCGGTGATCACGCCGAACGTCACCGGAACCCGCGTGGACAGCGAGGCCTGGGCGATTCCCTTGGCCGTTTCGCTGGCGATGTATTCGAAGTGCGGCGTCTGCCCGCGGATCAGGCAGCCGAGGCAGATCACGGCCGCGAACCGCCCCGAGGCCGCCAGTTCGTAGGCCGCGAGCGGGAGCTCGAACGAGCCGGGCACCCACACCAGCGTGACCTGCTCGCGATCGGCCCCGTGGCGTACCAAGGCGTCCACGGCCCCGTCCAGTAGCCGCGCGGAGACGAATTCGTTGAAGCGCGAGACCACAATGGCGAAGCGGTTCGCCCCGGCTTCCAGTTTGGCGGAGATTGTCTCAGGCATCGATCTCACCTGTCAGCAACCAGCGTTTGCCGGTAGTCTACCGCCCCACCCACGGTCGGGCAATTCGCCCGGCCTCGATGGTACCGAGCTCACGGAACGCACCGCCGGCTGTCCTGAGCAGCGGCAGCGACGGAGAATCCGGCCGCGAGCGCGAGCTCATCTCCGCGCGCGGCTCCTCGCAGCCGGTATAATCGTCCTGTCGCCGTTCGTAAGACGGCTCACCCCCGATGAGGAGCCGACACGCCCGTGGTGCGAAGGATATGCGGAGCCGGGCCCTTCTAGTTACGGCTGCCATGACTATTGTCGTGGGCGCCCTCCTTTTGCTCTTCCAGATTACCTCGCGCTCAGCCCCATTTGACGCCGGACTCGTAAGGCTGCTCAACGTCGGGAGCACCGAACAGCGCAAGCAAGCCGCGTGGCGTGTCGCCGAGGAACGGACGGGCGTCGAGGCCAGTCTGGCGATCAGGCCTCGGCTGGAGACCGGGGATGAGCCCGATCCCGATGTGCGTGAAGCCTATGTCTATGCGCTGGGCCGGGTCGGAGCACCGGGCTTCATTGATACAGTTGAGACCCTGACGCGAACCGATGAGAGCGGCTATGTCCGTGCCGCCGCGTGGCTGGCTCTCGCCCGAATCGATGCCGACCGTTTCCGCCTATCGGTCGCCTCACAAGTGGCGCCCGAAGACCCGTGGGACCAAATCGGCGTGGCGCAAGGCTGGGCCGAGCACGGCGACTATCGCGGACTGGACGAGCTGCTGCACTGGGCCGAGCACGGCGACCACAGCCAGCGCGTGGTGGCGGCACGCGCGCTACTCAACAGCGTCGCGCCCGTGCTCGAGGCCGTCGGACGCTGGCCGCTTGATGCCGACCCCCAGCCCGGCGAGCCCTGGCCGACCGAGCTGGTCGCCGAGGTGGACCGACGCGTCCGCGGCCTGAATCTGGAATTCCTGGCAACCGAG
>JAUWXH010000380.1 GCA_030616465.1 Planctomycetota bacterium
GCGACCGGGAGTTCCACACGCCAGACGCGGCTTACCGACAAACGTCCGTGCGACGCAGTCATCATGGCCATCGTGGACAACTGGGAAGTGGCCGGTGAGATCAAGTATCACAAAGGTGAACAGGAGCGCGGCCGCCGATAGCGGAACGCGCCGCAGGCGATCGCGCGGGTGCCCGCAAGGACTGTCAACGTGTCTCGATTGACCGGCGAACAGGTTGACCGGATCGCCCGGCGAGTCATGCACGGGCTCGCGCCGCGCGACTCATCGAGGGAGAGGACCGCGATCTCACAGGCCGTGGTTGCCAAGCCCGTGTCGGCGCCGACGACGCCAGGGGTGTTCGCGGACCTTGATGCGGCTGTGGACGCTGCCACGCAGGCATTTCACGCGCTGGACGCCATGAGCCTGGCAGCCCGCGACAAGATCATCGCGAGTATCCGTGAGGCCCTGCTGGCCAATGCCGAGGCCCTGGCCCGTGAAGCTCAAGAAGAAACGGGTCTCGGCCGCTGGCAGGACAAGGTGATCAAGAACCGCCTGGTCGCCGAGAAAACGCCCGGCACGGAAGACCTGGTGCCCATCGCAAAAACCGGGGACCGCGGCCTGATGCGCATGGAACGTGCCCCGTTCGGCGTCATCGGGTCCATCACTCCGTGCACGAACCCCACCTCCACGATCATGTGCAACACGATCGGAATGGTCGCCGCCGGAAACGCGGTGGTTTTCAACGTTCACCCGGCAGCCAAGAACGTGTCCATCCACAACGTCGCCGTTATCAATGAAGCCGTCATGCGCGCGGGCGGCCCGGCGAACTTGGCGACCACGCTGGCCGAGCCCACGATCGAGTCGGCTCAGGCCTTGATGAAACATCCCGGAATTCACCTGCTGGTCGTGACCGGTGGACCGGGCGTGGTCGAGGCGGCGATGCAGAGCGGCAAGCGCGCGATTTGTGCCGGTCCGGGAAACCCGCCCGTTGTCGTTGACGAAACCGCTGACATCGCCCAGGCCGCGCGGGACATCATCCGCGGCGCGTCGTTTGACAACAACATCATCTGTGTGGACGAGAAAGAGGTCTTTGTCGTCGCGTCGGTGGCCGACGACCTGCTAGCCGCCATGAGCCAAAACGGCGCGGTTGTTCTGGATGCCCCCCGGACGAAGCAGATCGAGAACGCGATCTTCGAAGAGCGGCACGGGCCGCGGGCCGCCGGTGTCATGAACAAGGACCTGCTCGGCAAGAACGCCGGCCTCATCCTCGCAGCCATCGGCATGCACGTGGGCGACGAGGTGCGTCTGGCGGTGACTGATGTGAGCTTCGACCATCCGCTGGTCTGGACGGAGCAACTGATGCCGGTCATGCCGGTCGTTCGGGTTTCCAACGCGGACGAGGCCATCGACGCGGCTGTTTTGGCCGAGGCCGGACGCCGACATACCGCCGTCATGCACTCGCGGAGCATTGACAAGCTCAGCCGAATGGCGCGGGTGATGAACTGTAGCATCTTCGTGAAGAACGGCCCGGCCTGCGCCGGGTTGGGCGAAGGGGGCGAAGGGTATTCGTCGTTTTCGATCGCCAGCCCGACTGGCGAGGGTCTGACGGGCCCGCGCAGCTTCTCGCGTGAGCGACGCTGCGTGCTGGTCGATCATTTCAGGATCGTGTGAGGACTCGGGATCAAATGACAACGCCACCTGCCATTGCCGTGTTCGAGTTCGACAGCATCGCGGTCGGCACACATGCCGCCGACGCGATGGTGAAAAAGGCGCCGATCACGACGTTTCGCATCGGGACGGTGCAGCCGGGCAAGTATCTGGTCCTCATCGGGGGCTCGGTTGCGGCCGTGGAGGAGTCGCGGAAGGAAGGCTTGCGAGTCGGCGGCGAGGCAATCACCGACGAGATCTTCCTGCCCGACGTACACGCGCAGGTCTTTGCAGCGGCAAGCGGTCAGCGGCAGCCCAACGCGGGCGACGCGCTCGGAATCATCGAGACCTCGGCGATCCCGATCAACGTCACAGCGGCCGACAAGGCGGTCAAGACCGCGGAGGTCACGATTGTCGAGATTCGCCTGGGAGACGGGCTGGGTGGCAAGGGCATCACGCATCTGAGCGGCGCGGTGCGTGACGTTCAGGCGGCGATCGCCGCCGGCGTCGCGGTCGCCACGCGGCCCGGTGTGACCACCCGCCACATCGTGATCCCGATCCAGCATGACGAGCTACGCGAGCGGATCGGGCACGCCACGGAGTACTATGCATGACGAGGGCTGTCGTTCGGGTCGTTGTAGACGGAGGTGGCACCGGATGCAGCTAGGTCGGGTCATTGGGACCGTAGTGCCGTGCGTCCGCTGTGAAGGGCTGGAGGGGGTGCGGTTTCTGATTGTGCAGCCCTTGGACCGCACGGGCGAACCGAAAGGGCACCCGCTCGTCGCCGCCGATGCCGTCAAGATGGCCGGACCGGGCGAGCTGGTGACGTATGAAGGCGGGCGCGAGGCGGCCTTGGCGCTCGACCCGTGGTTCGTGCCGGTGGATCACAGCATCGTCGGCATCGTGGACGAGGTCAGCTGGCCGGGATGGAAAAGTCCGTGATCCTCGGACGTGTCAAAGGCGAGGTCGTCGCGACCATCAAGCATCCGGTGTATGCCAACTGGCGGATGTTGTTGCTCGACCGCATCGACCCCGATGGCAACGAGCTGGGTGGGTATCTGGTGGCGATTGACGCGGTGGACGCCGGCATTGGCCAGACGGTCCTGGTCATCAACGAGGGCAACTCCGCGCGACAAGTGGTCAACGATCCACAGGCTGCGATCCGCTCCGTCATCATCGGCATCGTGGACGAGATCACGCACGAGTAATCCATGGGCCTGGCGCGTAGGGCGGGTACAGCGCGGCGACACCAGCCACAGTCAATCAGCAAATCAATCGGCGGGTCTCGTCCCTCGACCGCCGGTTCGTGTGGTACAATTGGCTCATGCTGCTGGAGCTGGACGAGAACAACGACGTCGTGCGCAAGTACACTTGGGGTCTGGACTTGGCGGGTCAGAACGGCTCGCTCAACGATCTCGAATCCGCCGGCGGCATCGGCGGCCTGCTGGCCGTGTACGATCCCGAGGACGACCCGACGCCGGACAAGAACTACCTGTACTTCTACGACGCCAACGGCAACGTCGGCCAGCTCATCGACTGGGAGAACGACGGCACGCTGGTCGCCAGATACGAGTACGACCCCTACGGCGGCAACCTGCTC
>JAUWXH010000154.1 GCA_030616465.1 Planctomycetota bacterium
AGGCGATCGCTGTCCGCAGCGAAAACGGAGCGGAGAACTGTATCCTCGACTGCGAGCACGACGGTCGGGGGTTCCACTTCAGCGGCGAGGGGCCGGACTCGATTGTCGAGGGGCTGACGATCACGAACGCCGGCGCTGACAGCCCCGCCGTTCGTGATCGTCAGCCCCTCAACAATCGAGTCCGGCCCCTCGCCGCTGAAGTGGAACCCCCGACCGTCGTGCTCGCAGTCGAGGATACAGTTCTCCGCTCCGTTTTCGCTGCGGACAGCGATCGCCTTCCCGTGGAAATCGAGGTTCTTGTTCCCCTGGCCCGTGTACACCCCGTCCGCCACCAGTACCGTATCCCCATCCTGTGCCGCATCGATCCCTTCCTGGATCGTCGGATAGTCGTCCGGCACGTAGATCGTGTCGGCGCTGGCGATCGCCGCCAGCCCGGCAGCGAAAAAAACTACAAGACTCACGCGTTTGACGTGCTTCAGCATGATGAACTCCTCCTCATTTTGCGCACCCTAGATGTTCCGCCGCTCGCGGAACGATATGCAGCATGTATGATACTCTAGCACGGCCGTGGATTCAACCCGTGCCCGGTCCGGTCATCCCTGCCGGACTTCATCACCTGGCCGAGAACCGATAAACCGTCACGTGACGATACTCCTCGCCCGGCCGCAGGATGCACGACGGGAACTGCGGCTTGTTCGGCGAGTCCGGGAAGTGTTGCGTCTCGAGGCAGAAGGCGAAGCGGCGTTCGTAGGGCTTGCCGCCCTTGCCGATGTCGCTGCCGTCCAGGAAGTTGCCGCAGTAGAACTGCACGCCCGGCTCGGTCGTCAGCACTTCCACGAAACGCCCAGTCTTCGGTTCATAGACGGTGGCGGCCCGGCGCAGCTTGCCGTCCCAGCGACTGAACACGAAGTTGTGATCGTATCCGCCGCCGTACTTCAACTGCTGGTCATCCTCGTCAACACGCGCCCCGATGGCCGTCGGCTTGGTGAAGTCGAACGGTGTGTCCGCAACTTGGCGCAGCTCGCCCGTGGGAATCAGCCCCGCGTCAACCGGCGTGAAGCGGTTCGCCGCCAGCATCAGCTCGTGCCCGAGGACGTCGCCGTTACCGGCGCCGGCGAGATTGAAGTAGCTGTGATTCGTCAGATTGATCGGCGTGGGCTTGTCAGTCGTGGCGGAGTATTCAATCCGGAGGTCGTTGGTTTCGGTTAGCCAGTAATACATCGTGACGTCGAGGTTGCCGGGGTAGCCCTCCTCGCCGTCTTTGCTGAGGTAGTGGAACTTCAGGCCGACCGCGCCGTCGCGGATGATCCCTTCGGCGTCCCAGACAACCCTGTCGAAGGCTTTCAGGCCGCCGTGCAGATGATTCGGAGGTCTGTTGACGGTCAGCTCGTACGTCTTCCCGTCCAACGAGAACTTGCTGCCGGCAATGCGATTGGCACAGCGGCCCACCACGCAGCCGAAGTGGCGCGTGTCTTCAAGGTAGTCCTCCAGCCGGTCGTACCCGAGAACGACATCGGCGTATTTCCCGTCTCTGTCAGGGGCGGCGAGTGAAACGATAATGCAGCCGAAATTCGTGACGCGCATCGTCATGCCGTTCTTGTTCGTCAGCGTGTACAGGTGCGCTGTTTGGCCGTCCTTTGTCTGGCCCCACGCGCACTTCTCGATCGAACCCAACATGTCGTGCTCCCCAATCCCCGCGGCGAGCGCAGGCGCGGCGATCGTAGCCCAACCGAATGCGATGGTCGATATCGCAGCAGAGAGCATCTTGCAGAGCATGTGCGGCTCCTTGCCGAATCCTACCGGTTCATCGTGGCGAGACATGCATCTTGCTCAGCGAGTACGCTACGTCAAGAGCGCGCCGACAACACCGTCGGCCGAAAGTACGGCCCGGCCGCACCTGGATCGGCTTGACCAGAGGAGTATCATCAGCAATCGGGCTAGGACAAGGAGTCAGCATGAGTACACCAAAGAGCACGCGGCGAGGTTTCCTAAAAGCCATGGGGGCGGGAGCGGCGGTGATGAGCATCCCGGCATCCAAGGGGCGGACAGTCGCAGCGATGGCCCCCAGCGATCAGACGAAGGCGCTCTTGAACGTCGATCCGCGGCCAAAGTACGCCCTCTCGCCCTACCTGTACATGCAGTTCATGGAGCCGCTCGGCACGACGGATGGATCCGTCGCGGCGGCGTGGCACTTCGGGCACGACCGCTGGCGTCAGGACGTGATCGACGTCACCAAAAAGCTGGCGCCGCCGCTGCTGCGCTGGGGTGGGTTGTTTGTGTCATACTACCGGTGGCGTGAAGCGGTCGGGCCGCGCGATCAGCGAAAGTTGATGTACAACATGAGCTGGGGCGGGCTGGATACGAACCAGGTGGGCACGGCAGAGTTCGTCGAGTTCTGCCGCCGTACCGGCGCCGAACCGCTGATGTGCATCAACTTCGAGTCGGACGGGAAGTCATATTTCCAGCGCGGTCCGAAGGGTGACAAGCGCATGGGTGACGCGGCGGAAGCGGCGGCGTGGGTGCGGTACTGCAATAACCCGGACGACGCCGAACGGATCAGACACGGGCACCGCGATCCGCTGACCATTCGCATGTGGCAACTCGGCAACGAGACCTCGTACGGGGCCGAGTGGGACGTCGAGACGTGCGGCCGCAAGACCATCGAGTTTGCCAAGGCCATGCGCCGTGAAGACCCCTCGGTCGAGCTGATCGGCTGGGGCGACAGCGGGTGGGGACCGCGCGTGCTGGAAATGGCCGGCGAGCATCTGCAATACATCGCTTTCCACCACATGTTCAACCCGCAGCGCGGCAAGGACTCGCCGCTTCGGGGCATCGAATATCGCAAGGATCCGGACCGGACGTGGGAGGCGCTGATGAACGCGTGGAAGGTCCACGACCGGCGGATTCGCGACGTACGCGAGCAGATGGAGGGCTACGAAACGCCGCTGGCGATGACCGAATGCCACTTTGCCTTGCCGGGCCGCAACCGCTGCGAGGTGCTCTCGACCTGGGCAGCCGGCGTGGGATACGCGCGGATGGCGAATGTGCACGAACGGCACGGTGACCGGCTCAAGATCGCCACGCTGGCCGACTTCTGCGGTACGCGCTGGCAGGTCAACGCGATCATGATCCCCGTGCCCGGGGGGCGGCCGTTCATGATGCCGGTCGCCAAGATCATGTGCCTGTACCGGCATCACACCGGCAAGCAGGCCGTCGGAGTCACAGAGTGCCCCGATGCGCTGGATGTGACCGCGAGCCGGACGGATCAGCGCGTCTACCTGCACGTGGTAAACACGCAGCGGACGCGCTCGGTCGATGCAAACCTGCATGTGAACGGCAAGAAGGTCAAGGCCGGGCGCGTGTTCACGTTGGCGGCCGATCCGGAGTTCGAGGTGTTCGAGCATCGCGAGGATGTGCTGCAACCGATCGAGAAGCCGCTGCCCGCCAGCGGGCAATGGACATTTCCCGCAGCGTCCGTCTCAGCGGTCGAACTCGATGTTGAGGACTTGGAGGATACGGAATCATGAACCAGTGGCGCGGGACACGACGCGATTTCGCCAAGACGGTCGGCGTTGGAGCGGCGGTGTTAGCGGCGGGGGCCCTCCCCAGCCGCGGACAAGAAAAGCCGGCGACGCTCGATGAGAAGTTCTTTGTTCGCCCGCAGGAGCTTACGCTGCGCTGCCTCCAGCAACCCGGGCCCCGCGCACTCTCGTTCGGCAGATACAAGGGCAATCCGGAGGCGTGGCGAAAAGCCTGTCGGAACAAGCTGGCCGAACTGCTGGGGTACAAGGCGCCCTCACCGGGAGTCGCTAAGCGCCTGCGCACAATCGAGCACGAGGGCGTGACGATCGAGGCGTGGGTGATGACCGTCAACAAGAACCTGTCCATGCCGGCGTACCTGCTGATTCCCAAGTCGGACCCACCCGGCGGCCGAGGGGTGATGGCAATTCACGGCCACGGCCGAGCGGAGCCATGCGTCGGGCAGCGGGACGACTATCACCACATGTTCGCCTTGCGGCTGGCGCAGGCCGGTCACCTGGTGTTGTGTCCGGAGCTGCGCGGGTTCGGTGCTTTGGCGGACATGGCGTACTCGGATGAAGGGCATTGGCTGGACTACTGGGGCGGCCGACGCCGCGGTCAGTTCACGCTGGTGACGGACGGGTTTCTCTACGGGCGCACGGTCATCGGGGAAACGGTGGAGGACTTGTTGCGCTGGGAGGATTGGCTGGCCGAGGCGAGAGGCATCAAGGTTTTCGACGTCCCGGGGATTTCCTACGGCGGCGACCTGGCCATCACCTACCCGGCCTTCAGTAAGCGCGTGGGCAAGATCTACACCAGCGGCTCGATGGGATCGTTCGCGCCGATCTTCGCGCGCTGTTACAACGCGCCGGCCCATTGCGTTCCCGGCGTGCTCCGATGGATGGACCGCAGCGACATCGCGGGACTGAGCGCGCCGCGGCCGATCCGGCTACACTATGGCGAGCTCGACACGCCCGGGCCGCACAACGCGTCCGCCTCGTACAACGAGACCGTCGAGCCGGCGCTCGCGGAATTGCGCACGGTCTACCGGGCCTTCGGCGCGGAAGAGCAGGTCACCATGCACGTATCGAAAGGTCGCTGGCACGAGTTCGACACCGCCGACCTGCTGGCCTTCCTGGCGAAAACGTAGATCGCTACGTGGACATCCCTTCGCGCACGCTCAGCAACGTCCGCTTCAACAAGCAGAGAGGCATCATCGAGCTGCTCGACGGCAAGCAGCGGCGGTCCTGTTTCAGCCTGTTCGGCCGCCGAAAGGGCGAAGGCAGCCAGGCCAAGAAGTTCATGCAGACCATCCGCGTCGCCGAGCTGTGCAAACGGCTCATCGACAGCAGCGATTCCACCAGCATCCGTGACTTGTTCTACAACCTGAGCGATCAATCACGGCAATTCCATCGCGCTGCGCAGGATGGCGGTGGCCACGCCGCGGATCAAAGCCTGCTCGCCGGCACGGGCGGGGATGATCGTGATCTCGCGCGAGAAGCTGTCGTACACGTCGCTGGCGATGCGCTTGCTGATCGCCTTAATAAGGAATTCGGGGCATTGTGCACTGACATACCCGGCCAGGATGACCACGTCGGGATCGTAACAGTTAATGGCGATGGCCGCCGCCCGGCTGACGTGATCGGCCAGATAATCGCGGAGCTCCAAGGCGTATTGATCACCCTGCTTGATGGCGTTGCCCCAATTAGCGACGACCACTTCGGGCGCGTCGTCGTCCCCGAGCTGACGCCGCAGGACGGTCTCGGCGCCGCGCTCGATGTCGCGTCGGATCCTGGCCGCCAAGGCGGGGCCCGAGACCAGGGTCTCCAGGCAGCCCCGGTGTCCACAGCCGCACTCCGGCCCGTCGGGATCGAATACGATATGACCCACCTCGCCGGCCCGATTAGTGGCCCCGTGCACCAAATGGCCGTCCACCACCATGCTGGCCCCAACCCCGTCGCCCAGGTTCAACAGCACAATGTTCTTCGAGCCCAAGTCCGGCGCCAGGCTGATCTCTGCTAGCAGCCGAACGCGCGTGGTGTAAACGCTCAGCGGTGTCTGAAAGCGCGACTGGGCCATCTCCTTCAGCGGCACATCCTTCCAGCCGAGCGGACTGGAGAGTTCCACCGTGCCGGCGGCCGAAATCGAGCCGCTTAGCGTCAGGCCGACGCCAACCAGCTTGTCTTCGCTGACCCGATGCTTGCTCAGCAGCCCGCGTAGGTTGAGCTCGAACAAGTCCACCACCTTGCGCGGCAGATGGTCCTCCCCGATCGGCACCCGCACGCTTTCGATGATCTCACCGTTGAAATCGAACAAGCCGATGAGAATGCCGCTCGGGCTGATCTCCGCGCCGGCCACCAGTCGACCACGTGGGTGAATACC
>JAUWXH010000312.1 GCA_030616465.1 Planctomycetota bacterium
CGCCTGGCGTACTATTGTCGGACATGCCGTGCGATACTCCAACAACCCGCGGTCAGGGTGGCGTGGCCAAGCGCAGGCCGGCCATGATGTTCACAGAACAGATGGCATGCCCGCGCGTTTGGCTTGGCTACGCCACACCGCCTCACTCACTGATGTCGATCGCCACGCGCAGCACCGCCTGCCCCGTGGCACGTTCCTTGAACCGCAGGTAACCCACCGGGCGCGTGCCGTCGGGGGCGTCGGGCAGGCGGTCGCTTAGCGAGAACTCCAGCTCGATCGGCACGCCGGGGATGAAATCAACGTTGCTCTCTCCGTCGCGCTCGACGTCGATCGAAACCGGCTCGGCCAACAACTGATCGATATCGACCGTGATCGGCGTCTCGCGCTGGTCGTCAGAGCCCGCGAAGCCGGCCCGGATGATCAACTTGAGCGTCGTTGCTGCACCGGGCGTTGGACTCCGTACTGTCCTGGTGAACTTGCGGTTGCTTAAGCCGTAGGCATAGAGCGCCTTGCCGCTGCTGTCCTCGATCCGCACGCCGACGTCGGTCATCCGCGCGTAGTTCTCCGGCGTGAACTCCAGATTGACCCGGGCCGCGTCGAACCGCTCGTCGAGGCTGATGGTGTAGCTCAGCTCGTCCTTGAGCCCCTCGAACTTGTCTTCCTTGTGCTTGCGGAAGCCCTCCAGCCGCCCTTCCGCGCTCGTCATCACCGGCCGCTCGAACAGATTGGTCACGGTCAGCTCGCCGGAACCGCCTGACCAGGATGTGATTTCGTCCGGCTCGGCGTGCAGGCCGAAGAACGCCACGGTCAGCTCGTACGGCCACTCCGCATCCGGCCGATCCGCCACCACAACGATCTCCCAAACTCCGGGCGTCAGCTCGTCGGTCAGCGTCCAGTCGGCTTCGCGCTTGCCGGCCTCGGTGTCCAATCGCGGCACGCCGCTGCGGAAACGGCCGCCGGTCGGGTCGTACACACACGCGACACGGGCCTTCGACTCCTCCCCTTCGGGTGCTGACAGAGTAAGCCGCATCGCGCACGCACCCGGTGGGACCGCGACGAAATACCGTTGCGAGCCCCAACCCTCGGCGACCTGGTTCTTGAATGATCGCGTGAAGTCCTCTTCCGCCGTGAAGCGGTACGGCACGACGATCGTGTTGACCAAGCGAAAGGCGACCAACCCGTCGTGCAACGCTTCGACCACGCTGACGTGCAGCCCGGGCTCGGTAAGTTGATCGGCCTGATATTCCACGAAGATCCGCGCCCGCTGCTCGCTGCGCAGATAGAACTGCGTCTGCGGCAGCTTACACCACCCCGCGGCGGAACGGAGCTCGAACTGCCGGGTGAACGAAGTGCGCGCCGCCGTGTCAATCCCGGGCGCGAACACCGGCGTCACCGTGAAAACCTGCGGCTTGGTCGTCGGGAAGTATGTGCCGCGCCAATAGGCGGCTCGTGCGCGCCCCTTGTGCCCGTGCGGGCACGGCGTCGAAATCTCATAACCCAGCACGGGGTCATCCTCAGCGGCCGACATGAGCTTATCGAGAATCTCAGCCGCCTTGGGCAGGTCGGGCACGCCGTACCCCACGTCCAGGGCGGTGGTGTCCTCCGGCGGTTGGGCCGACAGGCACAACGCCCGCCGAACGTCGCAGCCGCGCACCATCTTCCCAGGATGACGGGCCTGGGCATCGCTGATCAGCAGCGCGCACAGCCCGGCCGCGTACGGGCTGGCCATGCTGGTGCCCGCCCAATAGTCCCCCGAGCGAACGTAGCGCGGGACCGTGGAGGTCGCCCACCCGGGCGTGGCGATGTCAGGTTTATCCAGTTCGCCGCCACGCGAGCTAAACGGCGTCAGCACCGGCGTGTCCAGGGTGAAGCCCTGCACGTCCCGGGCCGTATCCGGCGCCAGCAAGGCCGCCACGCTGATAGCCTGCGCGGCGGCGGCTGGCGTGCCCACCGTGGAAAGCCCCGGCCCCTCGTTCCCCGCCGACGTGCAATACACCAATCCCGGGTGCTTCGGAAAAAACTCGTCCACGAACTTGTCTATGTCCGAATTCCCCTCGATCACTGACTCGATCCCGAACGACATGTTGAACACCACCGGCACGCTGTGCTCACGCGAGTAGCGCGCCCCATACTCGAACGCCCGCTTCATGCTCTCGGTGACGCTGACGGCCCCGATGGCGTTGTCGCTGATCTTCAAACCCATGACCCTGGCACCCGGCGCGACCCCGTTGAAGCCCGGCTGGTCGTTGATCTGATACCCCGCCGCGATCCCGGCCACGTGCGTGCCGTGCGCCCCGTCGTCGAAAACCACGACGATCTTGCTCTGCCGCAAGAAGATGTTCACGGCGAACGTGAGCGGCTCGATCTCGCGCTCCGGCTTCTCGCGGGCGAGCCTGAACGTATCGTATTGCAGCCGGTAGTTCCGCAGCGGCTTCTCGTCGGCGAAGTTGCGGTCGAGGTTCGTATCTACGAAGCACACAGCCTGGTCGTCGCCGTCGCCGGTCAGTGCGGTCACGCAGATCGGAAACTCGTCGTCCGTCTGGCCGTTGTCGTTCAGGTCCGATACTTCGGAGTTCTTGAATTTCGCCTCGTCCAGAAAGCCGAACCAGAAGCGGCGGTGCTCGCCGACGGGTGCAGCGGGCAGGTCCGGCAGCGTGTACTGGATCGGCGAGCCGTCCTCGTCGTAGTTGACGAGCAGGCCCTGCTCGTCCAGCCGCACCCCGTGCAGCTCGATATCGCCCTGCCCCGAGAAATCCTGCACGTCGATCACCTTGACCTGCCCGTCCGGCGTGCGCGTCAGCCCGGGGATGGACGGATCGACGCCGGTATCCATCACCGCGATGACGACGCCGCGGCCGTCGTGCTCGGGATTGGCCTTCAGAAACTCACCCACCCGGCTGGTGGAAAGCGACAACTGCGTCCACTCAGGCTTGGACTGGGCACACGCCGCGCTCGTCCCCCCGGCCACAAGCACCAACACCGACAGAATCGATCCGCGCATAACCATAACCTCCTCTGTGCGGGCTTCACGCGCCTCAACCTATGGAAGCACGAACTGTAGTGCAAACAGCCCGGCTCGTGCAATCGCGCGCCTGGTGGGACTGCGGGCGTTGCCCAACTGCGGTCCGGCGCGTAGGCTGCATTCTCGGCGTGCGCGTGGACGGTAGCGGCGGCCCGTTCGCCTGGCGGCCAGCGCGGACGACCACGCCCACAACAAACGCACAGAAGGGAGAAGTCGATGAAGCGCGCAGTGATTCTGACCCTCGCTGCAACCGTCGCGCTCGTGGGCGGATGTCCGACCGACCCGACCACCGGTTCGTCCGGCCAAGGGCTACCCACCGGCTCCGGTGCACAAGAGGGCGGTTTACCCAAATGCGAGCGCGAATGGCGTGACGAAAGCATCGGGTTCGGCGTGAATCCGCCCGAGGGCGCCGCCGGGCCGATCGGCAACCCCCTGGCCGACACCCCCTGGTTCGTTGCCGAGTGGACCGGGCAAGACGGCCACGCGTATTCCGTCGCCGTGCAGGACGCGCCGGGAACCACGCTCGAAACCGTCGTCCAGTTCAACCGCGACGTGATCCCGATGTTTGGTGGGGCCGTACTGGAAGACCGGGCACTGGAGTTTGCCAACGGCGAAACCGGATGGGTGCTGGTCGCGTCAACGCCGGTAGGCACGCTGATCGACACGTTTTACTATCGGGACGGACGGCTTTTCGACGTCGGCGTGGCCGATGTTTCCGGGGCGACGGAAGAGGAATGGCAGGTCATCAACGACTTCATCGAATCGCTGTGCGTCGATCCGTAGAATGCCCTCTCTCCCAACCGAAAGGGGACGTTCCATATCGCTCAGCCAGACTGGCCGCGGCGACGAGTGAGCCCAATCGATGCCGAAGACGGTAG
>JAUWXH010000148.1 GCA_030616465.1 Planctomycetota bacterium
CGCCTGGCCATGCCCGATCGCTACGGGCGCGCCGGCCGCTGGGCCGCGGGACATGTCGCACTCCTGGCCTGCGTGGGGCTCGCTTTCGGGCAAGACTCCTATTTCCTCGATTGGACGCTGCGCCAGCTCGACCCCGACGCGGCCGCTTGGCGTTCCGTGGCCCTCAGTTGGGGCACTCCGTCAGCCGGGCGCGTGGGCATCTGGGCCGGCCAAACATTCGCGGCATGGTTGATCGCCCTTGCCATCCTGCCGCTGCTGGGCGCGCTGCTGGGCATGGCCATCCCGTGGCACCACCCGGCCGCGCGGCGCGGCATCGTAAAGTGGAGCCTCTATGCGACAGCCCTTTTTGTTCCGGTTGCTGTCGTGTGGTACGCCCTGCTGCTGAGCGGGTCACGAGGGCAGTACCCCAGCCTGCGCATTGCGCTGACCGCATGGCTGGCGAATCCACCGCTGCCGAGCTTGGCCAGTTTTCTCGGCGTCACGTACGCCCTGTGGTGGGCCATGGGCGTGTCGAGCAACCCGTACATCCAACACCGCGGCTTCAAAGCGTTTATCCTGCACGCAGCCATCTTCGCCAGCGCGTGGGTCATCGTGACGCGCGTCCTGTTCCCGCCGGGCCCGCTGGAGGAGCTGCTGTGAGCGACATCTTCAGCCGCCGCTACGCCACGGCGCCTGCCGGAATCATCCGCGGCTACGTGATCGGTTTGGCCTGCGTGCTTGTTGCCAGCCTGGCGTGGCACGGGCTCCACGCGCGCGTTCTCCGTGGCCTGGCGCGCAGCAGCGTCGGTTGTGACGCGCGCGCCAAGCTGATCGCAGGCGCCATTGACGAGCTCTACCCTCGTCAACGTGTCTATGTATCAGACGGCGAGCCGATACTGAACTCCTACCGGCAGGGGAATCAGGGCGGCGTCTGCTGGGTGATCAGCCTGGAAACACCGTCCTGCGAACAGCCGACCGCTGCGCGGGGAGTAGGCATGGTCGCTGATCTCGATCTGAACTCGCGCGGGTTAGTGCACCTGAGGACGATGCGGTGGGGAATCCCAGCGCCGCCCGGCGACTGGGATGGCGACGGGGCATTCGAAGTCAGCTCCATATGCATTCCGACGGGCGACGCTTTCAGAAACCCGTCGACCTACCACCTGTACTGGGTCGTTATCCGGCTTGGAAGAGAATCCAACGAAATTGTCGCCTTGGCCGCCGTCAGGCACGATGTTCCTGCGAACACCGTCGGGCCTCTCGCAATCTGGCAAGACGAGTCTGGCGACGGCATCGCCAATTGGGTCCTCGTTACAGCCCGGTACTCGGCAAACCAGCAGGAGCTCTCGCCATTCGAGCGCCTCGGGATCTTCGAATGGAGCGAGCCCGGCGGGGTGCTGAGGCCGCGGGTTGTGCCGGACGATGGCAGTATGCTCGTGTGGACGCCGCCCAGCGGGCACCCGCATCGGTTCCCGGCGGACAAGCTGGTGGACGACGTCTGCCGGGAGCTTCTGCCGGTACCGGAGGGCTTCGGCACGGCGCTGGCCTCTCAGCCGGTCAGCGCGCCCACGTCATCACCGGCGCCGTAGTATCGGCCAAGCACGATTGCGCTAGCGCGATGCGTGCGTTACCCGGACGCGCTCTCCAATAAGCCGCGAGGCGTTCAGGGTGTTCGCGCGGGGCGGCTTTCCCGGGTCGGTCGCGAGCGGCGGTCGAGCCGCTTGAGGTGTTCCTCGAACTCGCGCGTTTGCTCGGGATCGAGCAGCTCGACGACCTGCTTCTTGACCTTCGCGGCCAGCAGCGCTTGCCCCTCGGCGTCGCGCCGTCTGATCTCACGCCGGGCCCGCATGGCGTCGCGCTCGATCACTCTGAACTCGTCGCGTTGCTCGCTGCTGAGCCGGACGCGCCGGGCCGCGCGGATGATGTTGCGAACATCGGCTTGGCCGCGCGCTTCTCCCTCCCGGCCGATGCCGAACTCCTGCCGGAAGTTCTCGAGGACGGCCTTCTGGTCGTCGCGCAGGATCTTCTCCAGTTGCTCGAAGAACGTGGAAAGCATCTCCGTTGGGTCCGGCCGCATCTCCTCACGAAGCTGCTCCCTCAGCTCTTGGGCGCGCTCCTGGTCGCCAGCGGCTTCGGCCGCGCGCACCTCCTCCCAGAGGGCCCGCGTCTCTTGCCAGCGCTCGCGGTGCTGCTCGCGGCTGGATGCCATCAGCTCGTCCCACTGCTGGCGTTGGGCGTCGTCCAGCCCGAGCTCTTGGGGCAGATCCGTCATGACGCGACGGTACATCTCACCCCGCCGACGCTGCCCATCCATGCGGTCCTGCATCTCGTACAGTCGGTCGAGCTGATCCTCGCGCAGCAGCGGCGCGACTTCGTCGAGCAGTCCGCTGAACATGCCGCCCCATTCCCCGCCGTGCGACATCCCGCCCCGCATCGCGACGCCCCGTTCTTGGTCGCCGTCGCGCGTGGCCTGACGCATCTCCCTCCAGCGGCGGCCCATGTCCTGCATGCGTTGGCGATAGGGCTCCGCGACCTGGTCGAACTGGGCGCGCTGTGCCTCGTCGAGCTCGAGTTGGTTCGCAAAGCGGTCCACCATGCGGTCAAACCACCCGGAGCCTTCCCCAGGCATGGGGTGGGGCTGTGCCAACGCGGTTGACGTACCGAGACCAAGGATCAAGCTTGCCAGCATTACGCGTTTCATCATGCGACTCCTGTTCCGCTTGGCGATGATGGACAACGATTGTCCTCGCGACGCACCGCGAATCTCCGCCGAACGTCGCACTCAGCCGCAGCCATTATACCACGGTTGTGAATCAGGAATGGCGTTTTTTCTGGACCGGAGCGGCCTTTCGGCGCCGCCCCCGATCCTGTGGCGAACCACCCGACGGCCGTCGCGTATAATGGATACCGTGAGGTTATTTGACCCACGTGCCAGGAGGGTGCTATGGAACTCATGATCCACCAGCACGACGTCAGCGTGGACGAAGCGCTGCGCGAGCGTATCGAGCGCCGCATCAACGCCGCCCTGGACCGCTTCGAACCGCGGATTTCGCGGGTCACCGTGCAACTGCGCGACCTGAACGGCCCGCGTGGCGGCCTGGATAAGGACTGCCGCATCGCGATCAAGCTGATCCCCTCAGGCGAGCTCTTCATCGAGCAGCGCGACGACAATCTGCACGCGGCGGTCGCGACAGCGGCAGATCGGGCGGCCGAGGTGGTCCGCCGCGCCGTCAGCCGCCGAAAACGCGGCATCGGCGCCGGCTGACCGCGGCCGAGCACCGCGCTGCCACGGGGGTCAGGGCGCATCCGGATGCAATAGGCGACCTTCCATCCCGCCGGCGATCGGCAGAACCGCCCCGCTGATATGACCTGACAAGCGCTCGGACGCCAAGAACACAATCGCGGCGGCGACGTCGCGCGGCTCGGCAACCTTCTGCAACGCCATCGTCGCCTGCACACGAAGCATCAGGGCCGGGTCGGACAGCCCGTCCGCCGCCATCGGCGTCCGCGTCCACCCGGGGCACACGCAGTTGACGCGCCCGCGCGGCGCGAGCCGCACGATCTCGTTCTTCAGACTCAGCGTCAACCCATACACCATCGCGGCCTTGGCGGCGGCGTAATCCGCGTGCCCCGCTTCGCCGAACAGGCCGGCAGTCGAGCCCACCAGCACAATCGCGGCGGATTCACGCGGATCGTCCGCCAAATGCCGCAGGAAGCCCCGGCAGGTGAGAAACGCGCTGTTCAAGTCGGCATCAAGCGTTTCCCGCCACTGCGCCGCCGTCATCTCGTGCAGCGGCACGGACTCGCTCCTGAAGATCCCGGCGTTGACCACGAGCACGTCAATACGCGGAAACGCGCTTAACGCTTCCGCAAACATCCGCTCAACCTGCCGCTCGTCCCGCAGATCGGCTGGCACGGCTACGTTCGGCACCGCGATCCGCTGCTGCAACTCGCGAACGGGCTCTGCCTGCGTGTGGTAGTGCAGGACCAGTTTCGCCCGCTCCGCGGCCAACGCCTCCGCCACCGCCAGCCCGATCCCACCCGACGCCCCGGTGATCAAGACACACTTGTCGTTCAGCTCCGCGTTCAAGGTCTTCTCCCACAGGCTCGTGGCGCATTGCACGCCGGCACATCATAGCGGCCGGCGAAGACGGGCAGAAACGGGGAAACGTGCCTGCATGGAAACGTGGAAACGCGCGTGCTCCATCGGCAGCCCGCAAGCCTGCCCGCTCGTTCCGCAGTCAGGCACGCACAGCCCCGCCTGCGCCGGGCCTGCTCGTGGCACCCGGCGAAGCGAAGGACCGCGAGGACGCCGACGACGACTGAGCGCCCCTGACGGAGTGGTGCCCCACCCTTTCAAGGGTGGGGGACTGATCGGAGTGTCACCGGGAACGCCCCATCCCAATCCATCGCGATGAGCGAGGGTGCCCCACCCTTTCAAGGGTGGGGGACTGATCAGAGTGTCAGCGGGAACGCCCCATCCCAATCCATTGCGATGAGCGAGGGTGTCCCACCCTTTCAAGTCGTATTTCCCATTCATGGTCAGCACACGCAGAGTGAAGACGACCTCGGGATGTGCATTGCCCGAGGACGTTGGCGATTTGGACGACGACGGTGACACGGGATTTCCACCTGTTGGAACAACGGATCTTTCACGGCACACCTGGACCTGTACGGCGAGTCCTGATCATGATCCAACAGCGGGAGATCGAACCATCTACTCGGACGAGGGTGGGGAGCGGTCGAGGTCAAGAATCCGCTGCACCTGTTCGTCGAACGGCCTGCCGCACTCGGGGCAGTTTGGGCCGGGCAAACCGATCAGGGGGTAGCCGCAAGGGACGCAGATAGGGACTCCACAGTCGAGAAGCTCGTGCCGAAGGAGCTCTGGAACGTAGCGTTTCATCCACACATTCCCGAAGAACGCGCCCGCGATGACCAGCACCACCAGTAGGGGGGGAACGAACCAGATCAGTTCCGCGCGGCTCGGCAACCGAAACTGCGGCTGAATTGCGCCAAACACAGTGGTCGCCAGCAATCCGAGCAGAACTACTAACGCTACCGTTTTCGCGACCGCCACCCAGAACGGTCGGCGCAACATGATTTTCGACATGGCCCGGCGCAGAGCGTTTCGGCGGTCCCTGGCGGTTGGAAAGAACTCGAGCTCCGGGTGCCCTCTCGCCCAAGCACTGTCCACGTAGAGAATGGCGCGCCAGGTCTGTCGAAAAGGATAGCTCAGCGCACGCAGCAGGACCGGTTTTCCACGAACACCCTTGAGGCCGAACTCGTCATGTCGCCGAAGACGACTGGGCATGAGGAGAGTCTATCGTCCTTCCTCTCCGTCCCCCACCCTTGAAAGGGTGGGGCACCCCGTGCGCACTGTGTCAGCCGATTGCCCACGCCCGGCGCCGCCGCTAGCATCCCGCCATGACACGGAATCAGCATCAGTCCGGTGGCTTTGAGCAACTTTCCACAGAGGGTGGATACGACCGCTGGGCGCGCATCTATGACGACGAGGACAACCCGCTCGTCGCGCTCGAGGAGCCGGAGATGACCCGCTTGCTCGGCGATGTCGCCGGGCTGGATGTCGTAGACGTCGGCTGCGGAACCGGGCGGCACGCCCTGCGGCTGGCGGCCACCGGAGCACGCGTCACGGCCGTCGATTTCTCCGAGGAAATGCTGAAGCAGGCCCGCGCCAAGCGGGATGCGACGAACGTCAAGTTCATCCGGCACGACGTGGACGAACGATTGCCGTTCGACGATGCGTCGTTCGATCGTGTGGTGTGCGGTCTCGTGTTGGAGCACATCGCGGACGCCGGGCGCTTTCTGACCGAGCTGCAGCGCGTGTGTCGGCCCGACGGGTTTTTGGTTCTGTCGGCGATGCATCCGGCCATGATGTTGCGCGGGATCACGGCACGGTTCACCGATCCGCAATCGGGCCGCGAGACCCGGCCCCAGAGCTACCCGCATCAGATTTCGG
>JAUWXH010000437.1 GCA_030616465.1 Planctomycetota bacterium
CGCGCTGCCCGTGCTCCACAGCACCGGCCAATCCTTCTCGCCCCCCGTCAGGTCTCTCTCGCCGACGCGTCCCTCGGCCAGCACGGGGCAGCGCAGCAGCAGCGTGGCCAGTTGCTGCCGCAGCATGGCCGGGCTCAGGCGAACATCCACGTCGCAGGTTCCGTCGGCGTAGACGCGGGCCCGGGCGTAGCGTGGCAGCGAGCGGCACCACAGCCGCAGCGCGCGGTCCGCACTAACGTCGCGCGAAACCCAGTTACCCACCGTGAGGTTTGTCTTCAGTGGCAGCGCCCAGACCTGGTCCAGCGTCCGGGCCCGCGCCCGGGCCAGCGCCAGACGTTCGAGAAACGCGCGCTCTTGCGGTGTCGGACCGGTGAGTGGCTGCGCCTGCGCCGTGGTTGCGAGCACGAGCAGCAGCCAGCCGAACTTGGCAGGCGGGCGGTATGGGCAACTCACCATCGTGCGATCCGACGAGAGCGACGCATCCGGGCGGGCAGAGATTCCCGGCGACCGTCGAGCTATTCGACCACCATCTCGCCGGGTTGCTCCTCGACGACCTCGCCCTCGTGTTGCTCCTCATGGACCTGGACCTTGCGGTGCTCGTGCTTCGAGCAGCCGACAAACCACGTCAACGCCAGGGCGAGGCACGCGCCCAGCAGGGTCCGAAACAACCGGCTTCGCATAGCAAGCTCCTTGTGGTGCAGGTTATTCGCCCGGCCCGCGCAGGGATTGACGGTACAGCTCGTCGTTGACCACGCTCCAGACGCGCATGCCCGGGACCTGCACCGTGACGATCGCCGTCTGCTCGGTAAAGCGGGTCTGCGACACCAGCGCGTCCACCATAATCGCGTCCACCAGCGTGCTGATGTGGTCGTATTGGGCGGCGAAGTCGCGCACCATCGTTTCCGCGCTGATCTGCAAGCCGGCGATGCGCTCGGCCAGCTTGCGGCGGGCGTCGAGCTCGGCCGCCCGGGCCGCTCGCAGCTTGCCCTGCGGCGTGTTGATCGCGGGGTCGGTGCCTTGGCCCTCGGCCTCGACGGCGCCGATTGCCCAGTCCGGCAGATCGGGCTCGACCAATTCGACGTAGCGGCGGAGATACTGGGGCGGGGGCACACCCATGCCGACGGCCTCGAAGTCCTTCTTGATGACCGTCTTGGTGATCTTCTCGATGTCCGAGCCTTTGATGTCGTCGCCCTTGTAGTAACGGCTGTGCAGCCGCTTGATCGCGGTGATGACCTGTTCGGTGGGCACGACCATCTTGACCTCGACGATCAGCTCGTTGTGGTGGAGGTAGGGTCGGCCGACCTCGCGCGCCCCGATGAGAAACGCGTCGAGCTCGGTGGTGATCACGTCACTTTCAACCACGAAGTCGCGTACTTGCGTGCGGGCGGTCAGGCGCACGCCCTTGATCCGTTCGGCCAACCGCCGCTGCGCGTCCACGCGGGCCGCCCGCTGCGCCATCAGCCGCGCCTGGCCTCCAACCTTCCGCCAGATGTCGGGGATCGATGGCTTGACCGCCCCCGGAGCGGGGCCGAGCTGCTCGGCGACGCCCTCGGGCAAGTCCGGCGGCAGGTCCTCCCGCGGCGCGCCCATGCCTATGACCTTGATCACGTTCTTCTCGATGCGGCGGGTGATCGACTCGAAGTCGCTGGTCTTGACGCTGTCGCCCTGGTAGTGCCGCTTGTGGACGCTGCGCAGCGTCTCGACCACCTTGGCGACGGTGACCTCTGCGGGCACCTCGCAGGTCCCGTCCTCGTACCAGATGGGCGTGCCGAGCCGGATGCCGCGGACGAACGTGTCCACCTCGGTGCGGATGTCGTCCGATTCGGCCACGAAATCCTGAACGTACGTCCGCGAGTTAATTTGCAGCCCGTAGACCGCCTCGGCCAGTTTGCGATAAGCGTCGGCCTCGGCAGCCCGCTTGGCCAGCAGCTTTTTCTGCTCGTCCAGGATCTCCTGGGCGCCGGCCGCGGCTGTGGTCAGAAGTGCCAGAAGAGCGATGCTGAGGGCACCTTGAATTCGCATGAGCTGATCCTCCGTAGAAACGCTACCCGTTTAGTCCGCTGCGGCGCGCGACGATGGCCGCTGTGGGCCTGGACACGTCCGTACGCCGCGGGTTAGTCCCCATTCAGCCGCCGACATCATACTCGAACCTCGGGCGGGGGGAACGGCCTGCCGGAGCGTTCGTCGCCCGCGTTTCATTCGGGGCCGGATGCGTGCTATAGTGTCCGGCCTCAATCCCGGGCCGGTGCGGCCCCGCGGAGGGGTTGTGCGCTCACACGCGACCGACGGAACGCCGAATGTCCGCAGCGCTTGACACGCAGAGCCCGATTGGCGGGGGCGGTTGGGTTGACCGTTTGGCCGCCTCGAGGCCGGACTGGGTGCTCATGGGCCCGTTCATGGTCTATCTGGCGCTGCTGATTCCGCGCGATTACATCTTCCCGTACGAATGGCGGGCGGCGGCGTCGGTCCTGCGAGGCGTGGGGGCGCTCCTGGTGGTCTGGATGTTTCGCCGACACTTCCCGCCCTGGGGCAAGCCCTATTGGCTTATTGCGGTGCCGGTGGGCGTGCTCGTCGCCTGGGGCTGGGTGGCCGGACAGCACTTCTTCAACGATCTGGGCTTGCCGCAGCAGCTCCCGCTGCCGCTGTTCGCCGGTGAGTTCGAGCTGGTTGACCCGCGGGACAAGCTGGGGACGGACGCTCTGTTCTGGGTCACGGTCGTTACGCGGATCGCGGTGGCGACGACGGCGGTGCCGATTGTGGAGGAGATCTTCTGGCGAGCCTTCCTGCTGCGTGCGTTGGTCAACTGGCGCG
>JAUWXH010000490.1 GCA_030616465.1 Planctomycetota bacterium
CCGGCAGCGGGTTGGCGGGGCTTGTCTCACCGGGCAGCCGGCTGCGCCCGGTACGCAGGCGACGCGCTATCAGGCCCACCTTTTCGAGCCCGCTGCCGAAGCCCATAGCGGAGGCGTCGCCGCGCCACAGCCGCACGCCGTTCACCTCGGCCGCGTAGTTTCCGCCTCCGACAAAGGCCGCGCCGGCGTAGCCGTCCGTGCCCAACGCGAAGGCCAGCAGTTCCGGCGGCATCGTGCCGATGTTTACCGTGTCCATGCCGCTCCGGTTGACGCCTTCGCAGAAGACGCGCGTGAAGCTGCGAGAATTGTCCCGCAGGTCACACGCCACGATCATCCGCGATCCTGAGGGGGTCTCGGCCCGAAGCAACTGGGCCGCGGCCAGCCCCACCTTGCGGATCACGTACTCGTTGATCTCCTGGGGGACGTGGCCCAGAACGGAAGTGCTGCGAAAGATCGAAGCCGTAACCTTGGGGTCGGTGGCCATCGAACCGGCCAACTCGGGGCTGCGGTGCGCGCACAGCAGGCACTTGGGATACTGGTTGTGCTGGCGTGTGCGGCAGATTGGCAGCGAGATGGGGTAATTCTCGCCTGGACAACTCCTCTGTCCCACCGGGGCTTTCGCGCTCATTTGGTCAGGCTGCGGCCAAGGGCGTTCCGCGCCGACGGGGCTCCACTCCGCCCCGCTCGCGGAATCGTATAGCACCGACTATCAGCATAAGGCAACAGCTCCGGCTCGTCAACCAGACGGCGAGTCAAGCCTTGGCAATGGCTCCGACGGCCCCTATAATGTCCCCGACGACGATGGTTAACGTGAAGGAGCGGCGATGCCCGAAAACGTCACCGAGGCGTTCGTCCTGTGCGGCGGCGAGAGCGAACGCCTGGGCTTTGCCAAGGAGATGCTCCGCGTGGACGGCATGCCGCTGGCGGCGGCAATGGTCCAGAAGCTGCAGCGCCTTTTTTCCGCGAGCGCCGTCATAACCAATCATCCGGCTTACCTGGAGCACTGGCTGACGGTGCCGGTCTGGCCCGACGCTTTCCCGGGACTGGGTCCGCTCGCCGGGATACACGCGGGCTTGAAGCAGACCCAGGGCGGCCGGGCCTTCTTTATCGCCTGTGACATGCCCCTGGTGAGCGACGAGATCATCCGCCGTATTGCAGCGGCGGCCGAGCGTTCGCCGGCGCCGGCGGTGGTCGCTCGCATCGAGCGGGGCCCCGAGCCGCTGTGCGGCGTGTACAGCACAAGCCTGCTGCCGGCGCTTGAGGAGCGCCTGCAATCGCCGGGGAATCTGAGCGCGTTGCGGTTCCTTGCCGACATCGAGACCGAGTACGTGCAGGTCGGGCGACGGGAGGCGCCTTGCTTCCGCGACGTTGATGCTCCTTCTGACCTGGCGCTGCTGCGGGAGGTGTTCCGGGACGTTGAACCCCTGCCGGTGCGCCGGCAGGCGGTCGAGCAAGTGGGCGGTGCGTCGCTGAAGGAAGATATCCTGGCAGAGGAGCGAGCCTTCGGCCTGCATGTGAACGGGATACGGCTGGTGAGCGTGCTGTGTCTGCCGGTGGCGCTCAGGGAGTGGACAACGGGCTACCTGTCCTTTCTGGGCCTCGTCCGCCGACACGCGGACATCACGCGCTTTGAGCCGGACTACGAGGCGGGGCGGATGGTTGTCGAGCTGGACACGGACGAGGGCAGCCTGCAGAAGGCCGTGCGGCTCCAGATTTCCTCCACCTGTGGAGCCGCCGTCTACGGCCCGGCCCTGCCGCACATGGTTCCGCAGGCAGATGCAGGGAGTTGGCGGGTCAGAAAAGAGCACGTATTGGCCGTAATGCGCAAACTGCGCCGGATGGCGCCCGTGTTCGCGCGGACCGGCGCAACCCACCAGGCGGCTTTCAGTGACGGCGAGAACGTGCTGCATTTCTTCGAGGACGTAGGCCGCCACAACGCCATTGACAAGGTGATGGGCCGCTGCCTGATGGCGGGCACGGACACCAGCCGCGGCGTGCTGCTGGCCACGGGCAGGCTCAACGCACAGATGGTCGTCAAGGCGCTGCGGCAGGGCACCCCCGTCGTGGCGACCCGGTCAGCAGTGACGGCCCACGCCGTGCAGCTTGCGGCCAGTCACGGCCTGACCGTGGTGGGTTTCGCGCGGGGTGGCCGACTTAACATCTATAACGCGCCGGAGCGCATTGTCGTTTGACCCTGAGGCCTGCGGCGAGCCGGGTCGAATTGCTCTCAAAAGGCGGATGCGTTAGGTCGCGGAGCGGCGGCGCTGCCGCTCTCCGGCCAGCGAAGATGCAATAGGAGTTTTATT
>JAUWXH010000122.1 GCA_030616465.1 Planctomycetota bacterium
CGGAGTGAACGATTGCAAGCGGGCGGCGATCTCCTGTTGCTCAAAGCCCGCGCGACGGGCGATCGTGATCGCTCCCGCCGCATTCACCGCGTTGTAAGCACCCGGCGTTCGCAGCCGGCACTGAAAGCGGTCATTGAGCGTGAAGCGCAGCCAGGGCGGTTCATACTCTGCCGCGGTAACGCGCACGTCGGCGTCGTGATCGCGACCGAACGTGGCGAAGTTCAGGTCTGCGCGTTGCAGGCCCTTGACAGACGGGGCGTCGGTCGAGGGCAGGTAGTCACGGACCTGTGGGGTGTCGATGTTCACGGCGGCGAACCCGCCTGCCCGCAGCACGTCCAAGACCGAGCATTCCTCTTCCACGACGCCGGCCAGATCGCCCAGACCCTCGAGATGCTCCTCCCCGAGGCAGGTGATCACGGCCATGTCCGGCTCGACGAGAGAGGCGAGCGCGGCCACCTCCCCCGGGGCGTTGGTTCCGATCTCGACGACGAGGTAGTCGTCAGCGGTCTCGGCCGACAGCAGCGTCAGCGGCACGCCGATGGCGTTATTGTAGCTCTTCGGCGAGCAGTGCCCCTGCAAGCGGACGCTCAGGAGGTGGTCGATCATCGCCTTGGTGGTGGTCTTGCCGTTGCTGCCGACCACGACGATCACGTCCGCGGGCAATTGGCGACGGTGGTAGAGGGCCAGTCGTCCGAGCGCGGCGACGGTATCGTCTACCTCGATCAAGAGCGGCCCGCCCGCGGGGCCACGGTGCTCGCTCGCAACCGCCTGCGCGACCGCCGCGGCCTGGGATGCCTCGACGACGGCGGCCACCGCGCCGCGCTGGAGGGCCTGCCCGACGAACCGGTGCCCGTCAAAGCGCGGTCCGACGATCGCAAAGAAGACCTCACCGGCGGCGACGGTGCGGGAGTCGGTGGATACGCCAGCGACACTCAAGGTCGGCAATGGGCTGCGGACCTGCCCCGCCAGCGCCTCGACCACTTCGTCAAGAACAAGCTTGATCATCGCTCAGCGCTCCGCCTCGCATGACTTTGCCAGTTCTGCCGCTGCCTGAATCGCGACTTCCACGTCGTCGAAGTGGATCCGCCGCGTTCCGATGATCTGGTAATCCTCGTGGCCTTTGCCGGCAATCAGCACGACGTCGCCCGGTTCGGCGGCCGCCAAGGCCTCCCGGATGGCATTGCGACGATCGGGCTCGACGAGCACTCGGCGACGCGCGTCAGCATCGAAGCCCGCCAGAATGTCCTCGATGATCGCCTGCGGATCCTCCGTGCGCGGATTGTCGCTGGTAACGATGATGGTGTCGGCGAACCCGGCCGCGGCCCGGGCCATGCGCGGCCGCTTGGTTCGGTCGCGGTCGCCGCCGCAGCCGAAGATGGCGATCAGTCGCCCGCGGGCCAGCGGTTTCAGCACGCTCAGCACGTTCCGCAACGCGTCGTCGGTATGGGCATAGTCAACGAAGACCTCGACGCCGCTCACGCCCGGCACACGCTGGAGCCGTCCGGGGATGTTGTGCACCGAGGTCAAGCCGGTCTCGACGGCCTTGAGGGGGGCTCCCAACGCCCGGGCCAGCGCGGCGGCCGCCAGCGCGTTGTAGACGTTGTGGCGGCCGACGATCGCGTTCTCCAGCACCAGGTCGCAACCGTCCAGATGCATCCGATACAGAGTACCGGAGATCGTGTCGCGCGAGATCCTGGCGGTGACGTCCGCGGGCTCCTCCAGCGCGTAGGTCACGATGCGGGCGCGGCAATCGCGGATCATCTCGGCGTGCTGCGGGTCATCCCGGTTGACGACCGCGACCGCCGACTCGTCCAGCCGGGCAAACAGGCGCATCTTGGCGGCCCGGTAGCTCTCATACGTCTTGTGGTAGTCCAGGTGGTCGCCGGAGAGGTTGGTGAAAGCGGCGGCGGCAAAACGCAGACCATCCGTTCGCTTCTGATCCAGGGCGTGGCTGGAAACCTCCATGACGGCGGCCGTCGCGCCGGCATCGGCGCACTCGCGCAGGCAAGCCGCCAATTCCAGCGGCCCAGGCGTCGTCATGCGGGAGACAACGCTGCGCGTGCCCAGGTCGTAGTTCACGGTGCCGAGCATGCCGCACTGCTGCCCGGCGGCACGCAGGATCGCACAAGTCATGAATACCGTCGTGCTTTTGCCGTTGGTGCCGGTGACGCCGGCCAACGTGAGCCCGTCCGGCCGCTCGAAGCGCAGCCCGTACCAGCGGGCGGCCAGCTCGGCCAACGTTGCCCGCGCATCGCGGACGTTGATCACGACGGCACCGTCGATCGGCTCCAGCCCTTCGCCGATGATGATCACCGCGCCCTTGCCCAGCGCGTCGCCGACGAAGCGGCGACCGTCCACCTCGCTTCCGCGCAGCGCGACGAAGATTCCGTCCGGTTGGACGCGGCGCGAATCGTCGAACACGCCGGAGACGACCCGCGCCTGATGCGGGTGGATGGTCTGCTCATCGACGAGGCCGTCGAGAAGCTCACCCAATGTCTTCATACCGTCCCGCCTCCGGGGTGGCAGCTTCCAGTTTTCAGTTATCAGTTATCAGTTGTTGGCTGTCCGTCACCGCGTGTTGGCAGTCAGCGCCTTGGTCGCGCCGCGCAACGACGACCGAGACGGTCGCAGCACCCGTGGGCCCTTGATCCCGTGTCAGTTCCGGGGGCACCTGCATGTAGACGAGCGTATCGGCCAGGATGGCCGCCGCGGTCGGTGCCGCCACTCTGCTACCGTAATACGCTCCGGCCGAGGGCCTGTAAAGCGAGACCAACACGGCCGCCCGCGGGTGATCGGACGGCGCGCCGCACATGAACGACCCAACGTACGCTCCGGACAGGTACCCACGACCGTCGGGACGCGCAACCTGGGCCGTCCCCGTCTTGCCGAACACCTGGTAGTCCGCGATGGCCGCCGGCTTGCCCGTGCCCGATCGAACCACCTCGACCAGGGCGCGGCGGCGGAACTCGCGCACCGTCCGCGAATCAAGGACCCGGCGAACTGCAACCGGGCGTGAGTAGTCGGCCAGCGTCTCCCCGCCCGGGCCGATCACGCCGCGCACAATCCGCGGCCGGTACAGAATCCCGTCGTTACAAAACACGCTGAAGGCGGTAATGATCTGGATGGGCGTAGCGGCGATCTCCTGGCCGATCGGGATCGATTGCGTTGAGTACCCCGACCAGCGGGAGAAGTCCTGCACCAGCCCCGGATGCTCGCCCGGCAGACGGATGCCGGTCGGGTCGCCGAACCCGAAGCGGCGCACGAACCGATGCAGTCGCTCGTTTCCGCAGCGGGCCCCGACCAGTCCCATGCCGATGTTGCTCGATTTGCTGATCACCTCGTGCAGGGCCAGGGTCGAGTAAGCGTGGGTGTCGTGAATCGTGCGCGATCCGAAGCGGCGGGTCGGACCGTTGATCACGTAAGGCTCGTCCAGATGGATGATGCCCTCGTCGAGGGCGCACGAGACGATGAACGGCTTGAAGATGCTGCCGGGCTCGTATGAGTCCGAGACGGCCCGATTCCGCATGCGTTGCGTCGCGGCCTCGCGTTGCTGTGCGTCCGGGTGCGGCGGGATCGGGTCGGCCGGGTCGAAGGCCGGCACCACGGCCATCGCCAAGACCTCGCCCGACTGGGGGTCCATCACCAGCGCGGTCCCCCAATGTGCCCGGAACTCCTTGACCGCGTTACGCAGGTGATACTCGGTCCGCTGCTGGATATGCACGTCGATCGTCAGGACCACGCCGGCCCCGTCGCGCGGCGGCGTGTAGTCCGCGGGGCGCGAGTGCACCCGCCGACGACGTACGTCCACCGTTGAAACCCGCCAGCCGTCCTTGCCGGCCAACACCCCGTCCAACGACTGCTCGATGCCCGCCAATCCGTGCTGCTCGGCACCCACGAAGCCCAGCACGTGGGCCGCCAGGCGCCCAGACGGGTACACCCGCTGCGGCTCCTGGCGGATCACGAACGCGCGCAGACGCCGGTCACGGCGAACGGCAAGAAAGTCCTCCAGCTCCCGATCGCTGAGTCGCCGCTTCACCCAAACGAACCCACGGTCCCGGCGCGTGCGGATGATCTGCTCCAGCTCGGTGGGGTTCAGTCCGAGCACGGGGGCGACGCTGTGCGCGGCGAAGCGGGCATCCTCTACGAGCGAGGGATCAACGAAGAGCGAGGGGCGCCGCAGCGTTCCCGCCAGGATGCGGCCGCGCGTATCCAGAATGTCACCCCGCTGCGCGGGGACGACCAGCGTGGCGGTGTGTTGCCGCTGGGCTTGCTCCCGCAGTCCGCTGCCACGGGTGCACTCGACCCAGGCCAGTCGGCCGGCCCCGGCGACCAGCAGCACGATCACGACCACGAATAGTACGCTTCCAGAGCGCATCCTCTCCCGCCCACAGGCTTCTTAGCGGTCAGGTGGTTGCGTATCGCCGGCAGCGCGGTCGACCGGCGAATCCTGCAATCGCATCTGGGCTACGCGGGCCCGGATTAACGCCGGGTTGCGCAAGCGGGCCAGCTCGAGCTCGTTCTCGCGCAGCTCCTGCCAGAGCACCGCGGCCCGGCTATCAAGTAGCGACAGCTCGGACTGCAGGCGGGTGGTTTCGGCGCGCAGGATCACGACGGTCAGCAGGGTTGCCAGCCCGGCTCCCAGAATGACAACCGTCCGTCTCAACGACATGGCGCCTGGGGTTCCCGCACGGCCACGAACAACCCACGATTCACGTGGCCAGACTCCTGTCATCACCGACCGCCGGCGGGAGCTTGATCCGCATGCCCGGGATGATCCGGTTGGCGTTTCGCAAGTCGTTCAGCTCCGCGATCTCGCGCCAGCGCCGGTGGTCGTTCAAATAGCGCCGCGCGATGCTCGCCAGGCAGTCGCGCTTACGTATCGTATACCAGCGCACCTCGGTCGTCTTCGCGGGCTGCTGGGAATCGGCCCGCACGCGCGAATCGCTGACGAGCTTGACGGTAGGCGTCCTGGGTGCCACAGCGCGATTCTCTTTCGCCGACGCCAAATCCGGAATCGTCAGCTCCTCGCCCACCAGGATGTGGTCGGGGTGGTCCTTCAACCGCGGGTTAGCCTCCAACAGTGCCCGCACCAGTTTCGGATTGACCGACCCCCATTCACGTCGGGCGATCTTCGTCAATGAGTCGTTCCGCCGCACGCGATAGCGCTTCGGCCCCGTTGCCGAGCCGGCGGCCGTGGACGCGACCTCGGGTGATTTCTCACGCCCGCTCGGGTCGCTTGCGACGGCGGGCGTATCGGCTTCCACCGGCTCGGTCGAGACCTCCTCTGCCGACGCCAAACGCATTTGGGCAGGCGCCTCGGGTGAGATGGTGGCCTGAGGCGGCAGCGGGGGCAGGTGCAGCGGCGGGAGCAAGACGCGCTCCGATCCGACCAACGGTTCCCTGGTCTCCGCGAGCGCCAGGGTGTCGTCCGCCGCGTGGACGTCCGCCGGCCGCTGCTCAACCGCACTGGGCCGCTCAAAACGACCGGCAACCTCAACCCCTTCCACGGGCCGGTTCGTCGGGGAGGCCTTGCCGGCGACGGCCGGCGCGACGCCCGCGAGCGGCTCGGCACGCACGATGAGCGGCGACGGCATCTCCACCATCGGCCGGGCCACTTGGTTGACCAGCCACGTCATGCCGCCCGTGAATCCCAGGCAAATCAACATCGCCGCCTTCGCGCTCAGACCCATCACTAGCCTCCTTGCTTGGGTTCGGCCTCCAGCCTGCGGCCCACCCGCAGCTTGGCGCTGCGGCTACGCCGATTCCGCTTGCGCTCCTCGGGGTCGGCGACGACGGGGCGGCGGGTGAGCTCCTCCATGGTGCCGGCCGCCTTCGCCTGCCGCAGGAACCGTTTGACCATCCCGTCCTCCAGGCTGTGGAAGCTGATCACGGCGAGCTTCCCGCCGGGACGCAGGTGCGCCACAACCTGTTCGAGGAACGCCTCGAGGTTTTCGAGCTCTCGATTGACGGCGACGCGCAGGGCCTGAAAGACACGGGTTGCGGGGTGAATCCTCCCGCGATGTGGCTCGCGCCCGGCGCTGCGGGCGCCCTGTACCGCTGCC
This sequence comes from Planctomycetota bacterium, assembly GCA_030616465.1. Taxonomy (GTDB): domain Bacteria; phylum Planctomycetota; class Phycisphaerae; order UBA1845; family Fen-1342; genus JAUWXH01. The sequence goes on from JAUWXH010000122.1 coordinate 6,063, forward strand.
GCCAGCGCGCGCGTCGTCGTGATCCGGCCGCCGTGACGGGCCCGGCAGATCTGCTTGGCGATCTTGCGGCTCAGCCCCTCCTGGCCCAAGCGGTAAAACAAATCCGCCAGCTCGCGCTCGGACAGCGCGTTGACTAGGTCAACGGCGGTGCTCTTCTGGCTACGGTCGTAGCGCATGTCGAGCGGCCCTTCGCGCTCGAACGAAAAGCCGCGCGACGCATCCTGCAACTGGGCGGAATTGACGCCAAGATCCAGGAGCATGTGATCCACCTGCACGGCCCCGATTCGCGGCAGCTCGTCGGCGAAGTCGCTGTAGTTCGCTTTGACCAAGTACCAGCCCTCGTCGCCGCCGGCTCTCAGCCGCTGACGCGCACCATCCAGCATCACCTCATCAAGATCGAGGCCGAGGTAACGACCGCCGGGCAGAATGCGTGGCAACAGCACCGCGGCGTGGCCGCCCAACCCGACCGTTCCGTCGAGAATCAGTTGTCCGGGCCGCGGCTCCAGCAGGCG
>JAUWXH010000559.1 GCA_030616465.1 Planctomycetota bacterium
CGTAGTGTCGATTCGATCCTGGCGGCGTCCAGCCCCGCGGGCGTGGCACGGGTTCACTGAGCTGTAATCAGTCGATTTCGCAAGGGAGGATTCCAGCGATGGAAATCACAGCGGCGATGGTCAAGGCGCTTCGCGACAAGACGGGCCTGCCCATGATGGATTGCAAGAAGGCGCTCGTCGAGACGGGCGGCGATGAGGAAAAGGCGATCGACTGGCTACGTAAGGCCGGGCTGGGACACGTCAGGAAGATGGCCACACGCGAAACCACCGAGGGGCGGGTCGCCTGCCATGTGGACCCGCAGGGGCGGTGCGCGGGAATAGCTGAGCTGCGCTGCGAGACTGCCCCGGTTGCCAACACCGATGATTTCATCAACCTGGCCGCCACCATGGCCCGCCACGCGGCCCAAAGCGAAGCCGCCACGCCCGAGACGCTGCTCGAGCAGCCGCTGCCGGATGATCCCTCCCGCAAGCTGTCCGACTTCGTACACGAAGTGTTCAACCGCATCCGCGAGAACATCAAGCTTGCCCGCGTCGGGCGGCTGACCGGCCACCTGGGGTACTACGTCCACCACAACGGCCAGGTGGGCGTGCTGCTCGAGATGAGCGAGGACTGTCCGGCGGAGCTGAAGGCTGACGTCTGCATGCACATTACGGCTCTCAACCCCGGGGCCGTTCGACGCGAGGACGTGGACCCGGCCGAGGTCGAGAAGGAGCGGCAGGTTTTCGCCGAGGAAGCCAAAGGCAAGCCCGAGCACATCGTCGAGAAGATCGTGACCGGCAAGCTCAATCGTTGGTATTCGGAGTTCGTGCTGCTCGAGCAGCCCTTCGTCAAGGACGACAAGAAGTCGGTCGGCCAGGTGCTCATGGACGTCTCGCCGAGCCTGACCGTCAATCGCTTCCTGCGTTTCGAGGTTGGCGGAGGGTAGCCCGCCGCTGACCAGCCGCCCACTCGGAGCCCCGGGCCGCAGCGTCCGGGAATACCCCGCGAGCTCCCGGCTCTCGATAGGGTCGCAGATCTATCTCGGACAAGCCGGCGACGTATCCGTGCTCAGGCAGCCGTCTCGCTCTGCCGATACGCCAAGTGAGAGGTATGGGCCGCCGCTTTCCTTTATGGGCCGACCGGCCTACGCTGTTGGCAGGACGATGAGCAACCCGGAGATTGTGGCCGACCAGAAGACCCTGGAAGCGTGTTGTCGGCAGTGGCGCGCGGCAGGGTACTTTGCCTTCGACACCGAATTCATCCGCGACGAGACCTACGAGGCCATTCTGGGCCTGATCCAGGTTACCACCGGCGGTGAGGTGGTGCTTGTCGATCCGACCGCGCGGATCGACATCGGCGTGTTCTGGGAGCTGGTGACCGACGAGGCGGTGACCTGCGTGATTCACGCGGGCAAAGAGGATTTCGAGGTCTGCCTGCACGCGACCGGCAAACCGCCCCGCAACGTGTTTGATGTCCAGGTCGCAGCCGGTCTGGTCGGTTACGGCTACCCGCTGAGCCTGGTGCGGTTGGTCGATCAGGTTCTCGGCAAGCGGATCACCAAGGTGCAGACGCTTACCGACTGGCTACGCCGCCCGCTGACGGACCAGCAGGTGCG
>JAUWXH010000191.1 GCA_030616465.1 Planctomycetota bacterium
CGCCTGCTCGTGCGGCAGGGCCTTCCATCGCAACTAAGAATGGACGCAAGAAGGGAGCACAATGAGTCGTTTTAGTTGTACTCACCTGCTGTGCGGTTTCACGAGGTTGCACCTGGCACGCTGTCTCGCGGTCAGCTTTAGTGTGATGGCGCTGCTCATGGGCGTCTGTGCTGAGGCAATGGCCGATCGGCCCCCAGCGGCTGACAACAGCACGCTAATCTACTTCCCGCCGATCGGGGGGCCGCAAGAGATCGGCGACTGCACGTGTTGGTCGTCGGCCTACTACTACAACACGTACACGCAGGCGCGCGACGAGGGGCTGGACGCATCGACCGGTGACCCTAACGTGATTTGCAGCCCGCGGTTTCTGTTCGCGCTCATTGCCCAGGGGTGGTGGGGCGCCGAGTGCACCGAGCATGCCATGGCGCGCCTCGCCGACGTCGGTTGTGCGCCGGTCTCGAAGCATTCGATGTCGGCGCCCTGGACGCAGTGGCCAACCGAGGCGGCGTGGGTCGCGGCGCTCAAGAACCGCACGCGCAGACTCCACAAGATCCGGGCCGACGACGAGGTGGGGCTCGAGGCGATCAAGCAGCACATCGCCGACGGCGGCCTGGTGGTCACGCGCGCGGACTTCCTTTCCAACTACGGAAACTATGGTGCCAGCGCCAGCGGGCCCGGAATTCACAACCGCGTCATGTACAGGCGAGACGGCTGGCACTATCTCCGGCATTCAATATGCGTCGTCGCCTACGACGACAATCGCTCCTACTGGGACGATCGCGACGGGCAGACGCACTACGGCGCGTTCCTGATCGTCAACAGCGAGGGGCCCGACTGGGGCTGGTACAACAGCACCGAGACGGGCGACAAAGGCTTCATCTGGATCGCCTACACGATGTTCCTCGAAAGCGAGTTCGGCTGGTACGATTATGACTTGCCGGTCAGCCCTTGCTTCGACAACGCGCCTTACCCGGAGGTGTACTACCACGACGACCGGCCGGACTACCGGCCCACGCTCTACGCGGTCGCCGGGATCAATCACAACGCGCGGAACCTGCTGACCTTCTCCGGTGGTGTCGGGCCAACGGACGCGCCGGAGTTCACGGGGCCCGAGGCCATCGAGCAAACCGACGAGGGCGCGATCCCGATCGATGACCGCCGCCGCGCCGCCGTTGACCTGACGGACGGCGCCGGCCTCATCCCGCCCGGCGCGACGAAGAACGTGTTTATCTCCCTCGGCGTGGATGCCTCGGCCTGGGAAGAGGCGACCATCACGAGCGTCGATTTCTACTGCGACTTCGACGGCGATCGCGTTTACACGAATGTGCCGGCGACGGGTTTGCCCGTGACGGTCTGGCCGGGCACGACGGGATATGTAAGCGCTAGCGTGACCAATCCGCTTCCCGGCGACCTCGACGGCGACGGCTGTGTTGGCCACGCCGACCTGGGCATCCTGCTAGCCGACTGGGGCTGCACCACTGGCGATTGCTCCGGCGACTGCGACGGCGACGGTGACACCGACCACGCCGACCTGGGCATTCTGCTGGCCCACTGGGGCGAGGGGTGCGAGTAGGCGACTGCTGATCACACATCGGGTCCGCGACTCGGTGGCAGCTTGGCCTCTTTAACGACCCGAGCCAAGCGTGAGGGGCAGAGCGTCGCCGCAGCTCTCGCAGTAGGGCAGCAGGCTGTGTCGGATCGCGTCGCACTTGGCGCAGGTTTCGAAGAGACGCTCGCCGCAGGCGGGGCAACTGTAGGGCCGCGGCTGGACCTCTTCGTCGGCCGCAGAGACGGCCGGGACCGCTGCCGCCTTGCCGAACCGCACGACACGGCCGTGCCGGCCGCCACGGATGGCGTAGCCGCATACCGGACAACGCCCGCGGTGATAGGCTTCGCGGTTTTGTTTCAATAGACGCCCCGACCCCGGTGACGTAGCGGAGCGGATCAACTGAATCAGGAAGGCCAGCACGACCGCGATGCCGGCACCGACGGCGATATAGCGGAACCACTCCTGCGGGAAATACTCGTGCATCACCACGCCCACGCGCCAGAACGCGGCCACCAGAAACGCGAGCAGGATGGGGGCGTACGCGCTGCCGCGCCATCGCAGCACTACCCAGGCGGCTGCCAGTAACAGCGGTACAACGACGCCTAGCTTCAGCGCCGCGATCCTCAGGCGATGATCCCGTGACTGCTGCTCGAACGCGTCGCGCGCCGGCTGACTCTGTTCGGTCCGGCGGCGTTGGAGCGCTGTGATCTGCCCCTCGGCCGTGCGCAGTCGTTCGCTGAGTCGGGCAATCTGCTCGTTTGCGGCCTGGAACTCCTGCTGCTTGTCCAGAAAGAGCTTTTCACTTTCGGCCAGCGCCTGCTGCTCCTCGTTGCTCGGTTTGACGGCCTGCTCCAGATTGAGCCGGTGCAACGCGATGAGCTGGTCCATCGCCGCCTTGGACTCTTCCATGCTCTGTTGCAAGATCTGCTGGATCTCGCGCTGGTTGGCGATCTGCGTGCTGAGCGACTCCGTCTCCTCGCGCAGCGTCTCCAGCTCACCCAGCAAGGCTTGTTCGACGAACTGCTTCTCGATCTCGTCGTACCGGGGCCCGGGCCGCTTACCGATATCCCGGACGACGAAGCCGAGCAGCCAGAAGCACAGCACCGTCAGCCACGCGCTGAGAAACCAGACGAGAAAGCGATGGCGCCGTGGCCCTTTTGGGCTTGCCGGTCTGCTCACGACTTCGCTCCAATGGGCCGGTGGGGGCCCTGCTACCCGGACAGCAACAAAGCCGGAAAGGTCCCCCAAAACGCCCCTTCCGACCACTGCCCCGCCAAGGACTCGAACCTTGAACCTGCGGATTAAGAGTCCGCTGCTCTGCCAGTTGAGCTAGCGAGGCGCTCATGAGCCTGAAGCAATCGGCTCCGAGGTGTCGATATTAGCGTACGTCCGGCGACCGGCAAGGGACTTTTTGCCCGATTGACTTGGCGTACTGCGGCGGCCTCCATGAGTAACGCAGCTCAGCCCATCGTCAGCATCGTCATCGCCACCTATCGACGGTTGGCCCGGCTGAAACACTGCCTCGACCAGGTCGCCCGCACCGTGCACGTGCCGCACGAGCTCGTGGTCGTGGACGGCGGAAGCGACGACGGCACGCCGGAGTGGCTGGCGACGCAGCCGAACGTCCGCCTGCACGTCGAGCAGCCGCGTGGCGGTTGCTGCCGGGCTTATAACATCGGGTTTCAGATGGCTTGCGGGCGCTACGTGATGTGGCTGAACGACGACGCGTACCCGCTGCCGGGGGCGGTCGAAAACGCGCTGAGGCTGCTCGAGCGTGATGATATGCATGACGTCGGGCTGGCCGCCTTCTACCACACGCATCCCGACCCGTGGAACGAGCTCCACGCCGTCGAGCACCAGGGCCGGCGCTACAGCGTCCTCCACGTCCGCGGCTATCCGTATGCCAACTTCGGCCTGCTGCGACGCACGCTGCTCGAGCGGGTCGGCTACCTGGATGAGGGTTACCACTTTTGCGCGTGGGACCCCGACCTGTCGCTGAAAGTCCAGCGCGAGGCCGGCTTGAAGGTGCTCGGCGTGCCCGACGCGCTGGTCTACCACGAAGAGCACGTGGACGAGCGGAAAGAGCACGACGCCGGCGACGTCCGCGCCCGCGACAACGAACGTTTGTTCGCCAAGTGGTCGCTGCCACCGAAGGGCGGCTTCCCCGATCCTCGTCCGGCGTACCTCGAGTTGCTCCGCTCGCGCGGGCTGATCGGGCAGGTCACAGCCGGCACAGCCCTGCCACGCGTATGTCTTTAGCCGGTAATGCCTGAGATGGCGATTGCCGAAGCCACCGCGCATTCTCTCGTGTGGGAGATCGAGATCAGGATTTGCCCGATTCCGAGGCGGGCAGCCAGCTCGGCCGATTTGCCGGTCAGCGTGACCTGCGGCCGTCCGAGGGGGTCCGGCAGGATCTCGATGTCCGTCCAGCGGATTCCGCCGCGCCACCCCGTCCCCAACGCTTTCAGCACCGACTCCTTGGCCGCGAAACGCCCGCTGAGGCGTTCGGCCGGCGTGCGGCTGTCGAGGCAATATACCCGCTCCGCCTCGGTGAAGACGCGTCGCAGGAAGTAGTCGCCGTGCTCTTTCCACACGCGTTTGACACGCTCGCACTGCACGATGTCGATGCCGTGGGAAACTAAGCTCATGGTTTGTTCGACATCGGTCGCTCTATGGTCCGTCGCTCGGATGTGGGTCGGCGGTCGGGGGCAGCGGCGACTTAATCTCCCCGGGGACGGCGTTCCGCCGCTGGGCGCTGGTCGGCAGCCGTTCCAGCCGCTTTTTCAACTGCCGAAACAGACGCGCCAGCGCCGCGTTGTGCCGGGCGACCTGCGTTTGCAAGGCGGACTGTGTCTTGTCATCGGCGGCCTTGGCGAGTCGATGCTGGAGCACCTTGACCTGTCCGGCGTGCCGCTTGTCCAGTCGGTCGCTGCGGGCCTTGACGTCGCGGTAGATCAGCCAGGCCCGTTGCTGCTGGGCATCGTCAAGCCTGTATTTGCGGATGAAGGCGCGCACGTAACGGGCCCAACGGTCGTCAGCTCCCTTTACGGCACCGCGTGCCTCACGCCGGTCCCGGTTCACCTCTGTCGGCTGCGAGGCCGTCGGCTTGGCGACGTCCCGGTCCCGACCGCCGGGCGGGGCCGGTGCAATCGGGGGCGACTCTGGCCGGGACCCCGAGGCGCCACCCTGGTCGCCGGTGGCGCGCCCCATTGCGGCGCGGGCTTCATCCGCCTCGGCAACTTTCCCGCTAGCCCGCGCCTCGCCCGCCAGTTGAATCGGATCATCCTCGATGCCCCAGTCGCTTGGCTGCCATTCCCCACGCGCCCAACGCTCACTCAGCTCATCGATTCGGTTCATGCGGCGATTGGCGGCGTCCACGTCGCGCTGCACGATCGCCTGCTGCTCCGGATCCAGCTCCTGCATGAACTGCTTACTCGCCTCGTTCAGGGCCCGTTGACTGTCCTCGAACACCGGCGCCGCCAACTCTACCCAACGGGCCACCTGCTCGGACGTGATCGCCTCTCGCGCCGCCCGCGTCTGAATCGCTTCGCCCGCGTATTGCAGGATGCGGCCCGCGTGGCGCGTGAAAATTGCGTTGCTCTCGCGCATGACAGTGTACCGGAGGATACGCTCCTGCCGC
>JAUWXH010000473.1 GCA_030616465.1 Planctomycetota bacterium
GCGATAGGGAATGTCCGGACTCTCGTTATGCGAGAGAATCGAGCGTGCGTGTTCCTCGTATACCTCGAGCTTGGCGGCCGGCGGCGGCCCCAGCCACTCGCGGTGTTCGCGCACAAACGGATTGGGCGGGTTCTCGACAGGCCGCATCGCGTCACCGAACACGCGCAACTATATTCGGATAATGTTAGGAATGCAAGCGACTGGTCAAAAGAAGCGGCCGCGTCCCGCGCGGAACGCGGCCGCCGTCATCTCGCTCAACTCCGTGTAGCCGGCCTATGGCCGCTCGTCGTCCGGCTGGCGGTCGCGCCGGCGCTCACGCTGACGCTCACGCGCGCCCTCGCGACCAGGCCGCTCAGGACGACCCCGCCGGCTAAGGTAATCCTCGAACTGCTTAGCCTGCTCGGCGTCCAGGACGGCAATGATCTCGCGCTTGACCTTTGCGGCTATCATCGCCCGACCCTCGCGGTCACGTCGCTGGAGTTCGCGCTCCGCCCGCAGGGCCACCTGCCCGATCTCGTTGAGCTCCTTCTTCTGGTCCTGGTCCAGCTTCAGCCGTCTGGCCGCGCTCAGGATGGCGCGGACATCAACGCGACCACGGTCACGGCGTTCGCCGCGCTCGTTCATCTCCTCGCGGAACCGGGCCAGGGTTTCCTTCTGGTCGTCGCGCAGGAACTTCTCCAGCTCCACGAAGAAGTCCTCCAGCATCTCACCCCGCCCCGGTCGCTGCTGCCACACTTGGGCCACCAGATCCTCCGCCCGCGCCGAATAGCCGGCTTCCATCGCCTCACGCAACTCCCTCATCAACGGCCGCAGCTCTTCCATCCGCTGACGGCGTTGTCCACCCTGTTCACGCAGGTCCTCGAGCAGCTCGTCGTACTGCTCTTCCTGCTGCTCGTCGAGCTCGAGGCGGCTACGCAGCTCTCTCAGGCTTTCCATCGGGTTGCGTCCGCGCCGCATGCCCTGCATGACCCGGCTGCGGAGCTGGCTGAGTCGCTCGAGCTGGTCCTCGCGCAGAATGCCTTCCACCTCACCGAAGAACTCCTCCATGAACCCGCCCATGCCGCCGCGACGCTCACGCAGTTGGGCGCGCAATTCCTCGACACGCTCGTCGTCGCCGGCCTCGCGGGCGGCCCGCATCTCGCGGAAGACCTCGCGCATCCCCTCGCCGCGCTGGCGGGCCTCACCCATGCGCTCGCGATACTCGGCGACGATCTCTTCAAACTGGGCGCGCTGCTCGTCGTCGAGCTCGAGCTGGTCGGGCATACGCTGGAAGAGGAAGCCCATCCGCGGCCCGCGGCGCTGGTCGCCACGGCGCTGCCCTTGACGGCGCATTTGTCGTCGGTCCTGCGGTCGGTCCTGGGGCTCGTCTTGGGCGACAGTGGGCAAAACGAACCATGCCACAAACAACGTCAGTACACACGCCAATCTCATTTTGGTTCTCCTTGGGTCTGGTTGATACGGGATATCATACGCGCTAACCCATTGCTTCATAAGGCACAACGTCCGAAACGACCCCGGCTTGCCACGCACGCCAAATTCGCGCGGACAATTGCCGCCCCCGGGGCCAGGCCGACCGTGGTCACCAGGCCGGTCGGTGGCAGATCCGGGTGCGGCCCGAACCACGCTCCCGGACTTCGGCTCAGAGCGGCGCGCAACCCTATGGAAACAACAGCGTTACGAGCGCCAGTCTGCAAGGGGGCGCAGGCTGAGGGTCACGCAGGCGGGGGCCGTCTCGCGATCTGCCGCAACGCCCCCCGCGCGGCGTGTGCGGACGCCCGGCACGACGATGGCGGTCGGCTTCGGCCAGTCGGGTTGTGCGACACGCTCCCGGCCGGACGTTTCACTCTCCAACTCGACGCTCACGCACCGCCTCCGGTGCGGCAGGGGAGCTCCAATATGCGCCTTATCGGTCATCGTGTACGATAGACCACATGCCGGCCATTCCTGGGGAGAACGACCGCAAAGCCGAGCGCGACGAGATGGTGTCCGACCAACTCGCCCGGCGCGGGATCGCTGCCGAGCCGGTGCTCCAGGCCATGCGCCGCGTGCCGCGCGAGCGGTTCGTGCTCGACTCGCTGGCGGGTAAAGCGTACGCGGACAGTGCCCTGCCGATCGAATGCGGGCAGACAATCTCGCAGCCGTACATGGTCGCGCGGATGACCGAGCTGCTGGAGGTGGGTCCGCGGGATCGGGTGCTCGAGATCGGGACCGGGTCGGGCTACCAGACCGCGATCCTGGCCTGCCTGGCCAAGCACGTGTTCACCTTCGAATGGCATCTGAGTCTGATGACCCGAGCGGCTGAGCAGGTGCGACAGCTCGGCCTGGCCAACGTCAGCTACCGTTGCGGCGACGGATCGCTCGGCTGGCCGGAGCAGGCTCCCTTCGACGCGGTGATGGTGACGGCCGGCGCACCGGACGTCCCGGCCCCGCTGTGCGACCAACTGGCGGTCGGCGGGCGGCTGGTCGTGCCCATCGGCCCGGCGGACGATCAAACGCTCGTGCGCGTCCGGCGA